>CBFGPQ010000005.1:0-60937 GCA_965650705.1 uncultured Asticcacaulis sp.
TCGGCGGTCTTGGCTTCTTCGACGGTGATGACACCTTCGTTGCCGACCTTTTCCATGGCCTTGGCGATCATTTCACCGACTTCGGTGTCGCCGTTGGCGGAGATGGTGCCGACCTGGGCGATTTCCGAGTTGGTCGTGACCTTCTTGGAGACCTTCTTGATTTCTTCGACGACGACGCCGACAGCCTTGTCGATGCCGCGCTTCAGGTCCATCGGGTTGCGGCCCGAGGCAACCGACTTCAGGCCTTCGACCGCGATCGACTGGGCCAGGACCGTGGCGGTCGTGGTGCCGTCACCGGCCTTGTCGTTGGTCTTGGAAGCGACTTCGCGGATCAGCTGGGCGCCCAGGTTTTCGAACTTGTCCGCCAGTTCGATTTCCTTGGCGACCGAGACGCCGTCCTTGGTCGAGCGCGGGGCGCCGAAGGACTTTTCCAGGATGACGTTGCGGCCCTTGGGGCCGAGCGTGACCTTCACCGCATTGGCGAGGATGTTGACGCCGCGCAGGATCTTGTCGCGCGCGTCCGAAGCAAACAGTACGTCTTTAGCAGCCATTGTTCGTGACTCCTTTGTAAATCAGAATTTTTAAGGGATTAAGCGACGATGCCGAGGATGTCGGATTCCTTCAGGATCAGCAGGTCTTCGCCGTTCAGCTTGACCTCGGTGCCGCCCCACTTGCCGAACAGGATGCGGTCGCCGGCCTTGACGTCGAGGGCGACTTGTTCGCCCTTGTCGTTACGGGCGCCGGGACCAACGGCGACGACTTCGCCTTCCTGCGGCTTTTCCTTGGCGGTGTCCGGAATGATGATGCCGCCCTTGGTCTTGGCTTCTTCTTCAACACGCTTGACCAGGACGCGGTCGCCTAATGGGCGAAAGCTCATGGGATATCCTCCAGATGAAAGTGTAAGTGTGTTAGCACTCGTTGGGTGTGAGTGCTAACGGCGCATTTGAGGTAGTCGCGAGGTCAGGGGGAGTCAAGAAGGCATAAGCGGAATTTTTTATGACCGCGCGATATCAGGCAGGTCCGCGTTATCTGTGGGTGGCGAAATTCATATCGGCGACGACTGGGAAGTGGTCGGAAATGACCTTGCCGTCGAAAGAATCTGTCAGCACGCCATAACGAATTACGCTCGTGTCGCGGCTGACGAAGATGTGGTCGATGGCATCGCCTGACTTTTGGATGTCGAAGCCGTTGAAGGTGCCGCGCGGACCGAAATCGACCTTGGCCAGTGTTCGGGCATCGGCCAGTTTCAGGCCCCGGTCGTCCGTCAGGACGCGATACGGGGCGCTGTCCGGACCGCTGTTGAAGTCGCCCAGAACGACGATATCGGCTTGCGGCCAGACGGGCGTTGCCTCGATCTGTTCGGCGCATTTTTCGCGCGCAACGACACCGACATGGTCGAAGTGCGTATTACGGACATCAAGCAATCGGCCGGTAGTCTTATCGCGCAGAATGACGCGTGTGATGGTGCGCGGATAGGCAGCGTCATAATCCTTGCCGGGCGTGCGTGGTGTGCGCGAGCACCACTCGGTGGTCTTCTGCAACGCCTCGTACCGGTCGGTCCGCCAAAAGAGAGTCGTGGTCTCGCCAAGCTTGCCGTCGTCGCGGCCGAGGCCGTAATGCGCATAGTCCGGCAGTTGCGCCGCCAAATCGGCGACGGCGGTTTGCTGAGCCTCTTGCACGCCCATGATATCCGGCGCCAGGAAGGCGATCTGCCTGACCATCGGCACCTTGCGTTCGGCCCAGCGTGGCACGTCGCTGGCGACATCGATGCGGATATTGTAGCTCATCACCCGTGTCGGCGGAGCCTTGGCATGTTCCGCGGCGGCGGGCAGGGCGAGGGCGAGATACGCGGTGCAGGCGAGTAGACGGATCATGGGCAGGCTATTCTACCCTTCGTCTCTGATGTTCAAATCACTTTCGTCGCGATCATATTCAAGGATATCCGCCGGCTGACAGTCGAGGATCAGGCACAGCTTGGACAAAGTATCGAAGCGCATGCCCTTCACCTTGCCGGTGCGCAGCAGGGACAATTGTGTTTCCGACAGGCCGATCTGGGCGGCGATATCCTTGGCCCGGACCTTGCGCCGGGCCAACATGACATCAAGCGTAACGCGGACGGGCATAAGCACTTTCCAAAAAGTGGGCCGCACTTTTTTGATAAAAAGTGCGACAAGGCAAATATTCAGGACATGGCGGCGGTAGGCATCGTGTCCTAAACAAATTGTTCCAATTCGGCCTTGAGCGCCTGGCCCTGCTTGGCCAGGATATAGAGCACCACGCCGACCAGGCAGATGGTGACGCTTTCGATATCGGTGTCGTAGCGGATGCCGCGGAACCGGTCGCTGAGCCAGGGCGTCACGCTCGGCACGATCACAATGGCGGCCAGGGCGCCGATCACCAGGTTCTGGCCGACTTCGCGTATACCCTTGACGAAGGTTGGCGCAAACGGCCTGCCCTTGTTGACGTTGGCGAAGACATCGGCCGCCGCCCAGGCCGCGCACAGATAGAAGCCCGGAGCCAGCAGGGTCAGCCAGAATGTAGCGACAGCCGCGCCATTCTGCCGCCAGTCGCCTTCCTCCCACACGATGTTCGTCAGGTGGGCCGACTGTTCCTTGATGAAGGCCAAGGCCAGGACGACGATAACAATCTTGATGGCAATACTGGCGGGGCCATGTGGCACAGCAAACTTTGACATGATGAGAGGTTCCCGGTTAGATGTTCATTAAATTACATAAGGCGCATATAAATTTAAATAAAACTTAAAGTCAAGTGCCGTGGTGACATCGATGACCCGGGTGCCAACATGGTCTTGTGGCTGCGCAGAATCCATGCTTCTATGCCGTCGGGACGCGGGGGAGACGCGTCTCCACAAAAATGGACGGGCTCCGGGACGCCCGCCGATAACGCATTAAAACAAGCGAGGAACGGCCCGCGAATGTCCTATGATTCAACCCCACGGGGGGACTCCCTGCATCTGAACCGGCGTAGCCTGCTAGGCGTCGCCGCCTTCGTCACCCTTTTTGGCTCCGCCCTGATTGCGCCACTGGCGCGCGCCGCCGAGGCGGACGCGACCGGCCTGACCGGCGGCTTTGCGCCATCACGCAAAATCCTCAACCCGGCGCAGCGCGCGGTCCTGGAAGCCGCCAGCGAGCGCATCGTGCCGACGACCGACACGCCGGGCGCCATTGCCGCGGGTGTGCCCGACTATATCGAAATGATGCTGGTCGACTTTTTCACCGCACCGGAACGCGACAATTTCATCAAGGGACTGGATGCGCTGGCCGCCCACAGTGCGGGTTTCGCCACCGCCAAGCCCGCTGACCAGGACGCCGCCCTGACCGCGCTGATGACCGGTAAGGTGACGGCCGCGCCGGCCGATTTCTGGGCCTCGCTGCGCCAGATGGTGCTGACGGGTTACTACACCTCGGAAACCGGCGCCACGATCGAGCGGTCGTACCTGCCGGTCCCCGGCGAATATGACGGCCACTATCCCTACGCCAAGGTCGGCCGCATTTTTGTCGGCTAACATTTCATCTTGTGTCGCTGCCATTCAGGCGCCTTTTTCGCCAGATACGCGGCGGTAAATTGTAATCGAATACAAGGCTCGCGGAGACGAGCCTCCCGGAGGTTAATCACATGGCTCAGGCCGGTACATATGATTTCGATGCCATAGTCATCGGATCGGGCATAAGCGGCGGGTGGGCCGCCAAGGAACTGACCGAAAAGGGCCTGAAGGTCCTGATGCTCGACCGCGGCCGTATGGTCGAACACGGCGACTACCCCTATGACGGCAAGGGGTCGTGGGAGATGCCCTATCGCGGCCGGGTGCCTAAGGAACTGGTGGCCAGCGACTATTTCCAGAGCCGTTTCGGCGGCGCCGACGGTTCCGACCGCGTCCAGTATTTCAACAACGACCGCCTCAACCCCTACGCCTACGAAGACAGTAAGGCCTATCGCTGGGTACGGCCGGCGATCTTCGGCGGCAAGTCGATCACCTGGGGCCGTGTGTCCCTGCGCTGGAACGCTGTCGACTTCGAAGCCAACAAGAAGGACGGCAACGGCAATGACTGGCCGGTGCGCTACGAAGACATCGCGCCGTGGTACTCGTACGTCGAAAAGTGGGCGGGCATCGCCGGCTCGAAGGAAGGGCTGGACGAACTGCCTGACGGCGAATTCCAGCCGCCGCACCCGATGAACATTGCCGAGGAGTGGGTCAAGCCGCGTTTTGAGGCGGCCAATCCCGGCCGCAAGCTGATCCATATCCGTAACGCCAACATGACCGAGGACAAGCCGGAGCAGGGGCGGACGCGCTGCCAAAACCGGTCACAGTGCGCGCGCGGCTGCTCGTTCGGCGCCTATTTCTCGACCCAGGCTTCGACCCTGCCGGCGGCCATGGCGACCGGCAATCTCACCGTCATGCCGGACTCGGTGGTCACCAGCCTGGAGTACGACGAAAAGGCAAAGCGCGTCACCGGCGTGCGCGTCGTCGACGCCAATACCAAGGTCGGCAAGGTCTATCGTTCGCGCATTGTCTTTGTCTGCGCGTCGTCCAACTCATCGGTTCATTTGCTGCTCAATTCGCGCGCCGAAGGCCGCTCAGACAGCTTCGCCAACCGGTCGGGCGCCCTGGGCCGTTATGTCATGGATCACATCTTCCGCGTTTCGGTGGGGGGAATGGTACCGGGCTTTGAGGACACGATCGAATATGGCCGCCGGCCGGGCGGCATCTATGTGCCGCGTTTCCGCAATCTTGGCCGCGCCGGCGAAGAAGAGGTCGGTTACTTGCGTGGCTTTGGCTACCAGGGGGGCGCGGGGCGCGGCCCGGCTGATCCGGGTGGCTTCGGCGCGGCGATGAAGGACGGCATGCGCAAGTATGGCCCGTGGATGTTCGGCATGACCGCCTTCGGCGAATGCCTGCCGTACAAGGATAATACTCTGACCCTGCATCCGTCGAAGGTCGACCGTTATGGCGTGCCGCAACTCGTCTTCAACGTGACCTTCCGTGAGAACGAGCATAAGATGATGGCCGACGCGCTGGAGACCGGCAAGAAGATGCTGACGGCGGCCGGTCTCAAGAACGTCTACGGTCACCAGGACGTCCACGTTCCGGGAGATGCCATCCACGAAATGGGCGGGGCGCGCATGGGCAACGATCCGAACGACTCGGTGGTCAACAAGTGGAGCCAGCTCCACGACGCGCCGAATGTCTTCGTCACCGATGGCGCGCAGATGGCTTCGACCTCCTGCGTCAACCCGTCGCTGACCTTCATGGCCTTTACAGCCCGCGCCGCCGACTATGCCGCCAAGCAGTTCAAGGCGGGAGTGATTTAAGTCTTAGTCCCCTCTTCCCGTTTCGGCTGCCGCCGAGGCCGGGGAGAGGGCTAGGGTGAGGGGCCTCTTTCCGCATGTGCGGAAGGTTCCATTGCCCCTCATCCGGTTCGCTAATCGCGAACCACCTTCTCCCCGTAAACGGGGAGAAGGGAATTAAAAAGGAAACAACCTAATGACCATGAAACTCTCCCGCCGTCACTTCCTGACAGGCGCTGCCGCCCTCTCCGTCACAGGCCTTGGCGGCGCCGCGTTTGCCGGTCTGGGCGGCAAGCCGTTCAAAAAGATCGGTGTCCAGCTCTATACCGTCCGCGACGCCTTGAACGCCGATCCAGCCGGTACGCTGTCCAAGGTCCGCGGCATCGGCTTCGACGAAGTTGAGACCGCCGGTTTCGGCGGCAAGTCGGCCAAGGAATTCCGCGCCATGCTCGATGGCGCAGGCCTCACCTGCGTCTCCGGCCATGTCGGCTATGACGACTGGTTCAAGCGTCCGGAAGCCGCGCTCGACGAGATGGCGACGCTCGGCGCCAAATACGCCGTCCTTGCCTGGTTGCAGCCCGACCAGCGCAAGGAGTGGGTCGCGCTTGGCCAGAAGATGAACCACTGGGGTGAGCTGTGCAAGGCGCGCGGCCTCCAGATGACCTATCACAACCACGATTTTGAATTCCAGAACACGCCGGAGGGCATGCCCTTCCACCTGCTGCTGGAACACACCGATCCGAAGCTCGTGGCGTTTGAACTCGACTGCTATTGGGCCAGCTTCGCCGGCCACGACCCGGTCCACGTCCTGCACGAGCATGGCGATCGCATCCGTCTGCTGCACGTCAAGGACAAGGGCGCTGACGGCAAGATGACGCCGGTCGGCCAGGGCACGATCGACTGGAGCAAGGTCCTGCCGGCCGGCAAGCAGGCGGGCGTGACCAATATCTTCGTCGAGCACGACAATCCCGCCGACCCGTTCGCCAGCATCACGGCCAGCCTGAAATACCTGAAGGGCTGAGAGACGGTCAGGGCAAAAGACCCACAAGAACAAGCGGGTCAGTGAGGAAAAGGGGAACATGGCCGCAGCAACATTAAATGCAGACGTCATCATCGTAGGTTCGGGAGCGGGGGGAGGCATGACTGCCTACGCCCTGACCCGGGCGGGCATCCGCTGTCTGGTGCTGGAGGCCGGCCGGACCTACGATCCGGCGACCGAAACCAACATGCTGGGGCTTGAGCACGAAGCGCCGTTGCGCGGCCAGGGCACGACCGACAAGCCGTTCGGCTTTTATGATGCCACGATCGATGGCGGCTGGCGCGTGCCAGGAGAGCCTTATTCGGTGGCGCAAGGCTCGAAGTTCGAATGGTGGCGGGCGCGCATGCTGGGCGGGCGTACCAATCACTGGGCGCGCCACGTACCGCGCTTCGGTCCCTATGACTTCAAGCCCTTTTCGCGCGATGGCCTCGGGGTCGACTGGCCGATTTCCTATGACGATGTCGCGCCGTGGTACGACAAGACCGAAGAAGTCGTCGGTATCTGGGGCGCGCCGAACGGGCTGGAAAACCATCCCGACTCGCCGCCGGGAATAGCGCATACTCCACCCAAGCCGCGCGCCTACGAACTGCTGATCAAGGCGGCTGCCGGCGAACTGGGCATTCCGGTCGTGCCGTCGCGCTATGCCATCCTGACGAAGGACAAGCCTGACAAGGTGGCGCCGCGCAGCGCCTGCTATTACGCCAGCCCCTGTGGCCGTGGTTGCAATATCGGCGCGGCCTTCCAGACGACAACCTCGCTGCTGCCAATGGCGATGGCGACGGGCCGGCTGAAGATCGTCACCAATGCCATGGTTTCGAAAGTCCTGATGAAGGGCAAGGACCGGGCAGAGGGCGTCGAATATATCGACAAGGCGACCGGCCAGACCCATCAGGTTCGTGCCAAGGCCGTCGTGCTGGCAGCCAGTGCGTGCGAGACCTCGCGCCTGCTGCTCAATTCGCGCAATGCCGACTATCCCAATGGCCTCGCCAATTCGTCGGGCCAGGTCGGGCGCAACCTGGTCGACACGGTCGGCGGCGGCGTCTCTGGCTTCATTCCGGGCCTCGAAGGCCGTCCGATCTACAATGAGGAAGGCGCCGACCAGGCGCACATGTATATCCCGTGGTGGCTCTATAAGGAACAGGCCGAGGGCAAGCTCGATTTCGCGCGCGGCTATCACTACGAAATCGGCGGCGGCTTCCGTGTGCCAGGGCCATGGACCGGCGGGGCGGACCTACCCAATGTCAACGGTCCCGACCTGCGTGCGGCCCTCCGGCGCAAGATGGGCAGCCGGGTAAGCCTGACCGTGCGCGGTGAGATGATTCCGAACAAGGACTGCTACGCCGAGATCGACCCAAGCCTGAAGGACAAATGGGGTATTCCTGTCCTGAAATATCACTGGAAGTGGTCGAGCCAGGAAATCAATATGGTCCGGCATGGCATGGTGACCGCGCGCGCCATCATCCGCCGCATGGGCGGGACCGTCTACAAGCCGAACGAGACGGCCGAGGAAAATATCAAGGACGGCGGCGTCATCATCCACGAAGGTGGCACTGCGCGCATGGGCGCGGACCCTAAGACCTCGGTGCTCGATCAATGGCAGCAGTGCTGGGACGTGCCGAACCTGCTGGTGACCGATGGGGCGATGCTGGCGTCCAATCCGCACAAGAACCCGACCCTGACCATCATGGCCCTGGCCTGGCGCGCCAGCGAGAACCTGGCGGCCAAGCTGAAGGGAGGGGCATTCGCATGAGTCTCACCCCCACACGCAGGCGCACCCTGCAATGGATGTTCGCCGGCCTGGCCGCCGTGCCGGCCCTGCCGCAGCTGGCCATGGCGGCCGATGGTGTCACGGGCGCGCTCGACCCAAAGATCGCATGGCCGAACCTGGAATTGCCGGTCAATGCCTCGCTTGGCTACGGCACCGATCCGAACCTGATGGAGCCGTCCGTGCCGTGGACGCTGATCCTGAGCGCGCAGCAAAAAGCGGTGCTGAACCTGATCGGCGACATCGTCCTGCCGCGCGAAGGCGATGATCCCGGCGCAGGTGAACTTATGATCGCCGATTTTGTCGATGAGTGGATAAGCTCGCCCTATGAAGGCCAGGCCTGGGACCGCGGACTCATTCTGAATCTGCTGGCCTGGCTCGACCTGCACGGCCGTGCCTTGTCGGGTAAGGAATTCCTCGATGCCGGAAAGCCCGTGCAGGAACTGATTGTGGCTGAATTGATGCGCGATCCGCTGCCGCAGCACCTCTTCCAGGCATCGTCGGCCTTTCATCGCCTGCGCGGCCTGATCGTCGGCGGCTACTGCACGACGCCCGAAGGCAAGGCGGCGATCGGCTATCTGGGCAATACGCCTGTCATTGGCGAATGGCCTGGGCCGACGGACGAAGCGATGGCGCACCTGCGCGCCCTGCTGAAAGATTTGAAGTTGCCGGTAACGGTTTAAAGGAGATCAGAAATGACGAGACGACGTTCGATGATCCTGATGGCCTCGGCCGTTCTTATGACCGCGCCGATGGCGGCCTGCGCGGCCGAAGCGCCCTGGACGTCCTTGTTCAACGGTAAGGACCTTAGCGGCTGGCGGCTGTACAAGGGCGGCGCCGCCGGCGACGGCTGGGCCGTTGAGGACGGCGCCCTGACGTTAAAGCACGCAGGCGGCGGCAATATCGTCACCGAAGCCGAGTACGGCGATTTCGAGCTGGAATTCGACTGGAAGATCTCGAAGAAAGGCAATAGCGGCGTCATGTACTTCGTCCGCGAGTTGCCGCAGGCTTCCGAACCCTACCACACCGGACCGGAATACCAGGTGCTTGACAATGCCGGCCATGCCGACGGCAAGATCCCATCGCATACGGCCGGCGCCATCTACGACCTGGTCACCCCGTCGGCCGACGTGACCAAGCCGGTCGGTGACTGGAATCACGCGCGGATCGTCGTGCATAAGGGCCATATTGAACACTGGCTGAACGGCAAGAAGGTGGCTGAATCGTCCTATGGCGACGCGAAATGGAAGGCGCTGGTCGCCGGCTCGAAGTTCAAAGCCATGCCTGACTTCGCCACGGAGCCGACGGGACGCATCTGCCTTCAGGACCACGGTGATCCTGTGTGGTATCGTAATATCCGCATCCGTAAGCTTTAACCCTGCGAGAGATGAAGCGTCGCCACGCCGGCTACGACGCAGGCGACGCCGATCCAGCCGGCGAGACTGACCTTCTCGCGCGTGAACAGCCAGGCCAGCACGACGGTAATCGCGCTGGCCGTAGCGCTGAGCGCGGTGGCGACGGCGATCGATCCGCCTGCCTGGCCGAAGGCGAGCGCCAGGTAGCCCCCACAGGCCAAAAGCGCCGAGGCGAAGACCAGCGCCGTGTCCTTCAGGCCGCCTATGCGTACGGACTGGCGGCGCCACACAGCCAGCAGCGCCACGACCAGGGTGGCAAAAACATAGTGTATCCAGATCGTTCCCACGGCGCCGAATACCGGCACGGAATATTTGCCCTGCAACCAATAGGCGATGCCGTAGAATAGGGCTGAACCAGTTGCGGCCAGCCAGCCGGAATGCTTCGACGGGACCTTGTCTTTGCTATCCGGCGGTGGGGAGGCTGCCAGAACACCGCCCAGAACGGCCAGGGCTAGCCCGGCGCCGGCGGCCAGCGTCAAGTCCTCGCCCGTAACGAAGGAAAGGATGGCGCCGATGGCGCCATAACAGGCCATGATGGGCGCCACGACCGCGACACGCCCCTTGGCAAGGCCATGATAAAGGCAGGCGGTACCGGCCATGACCATCAGGCTGGAGGCTAGCAAAATGAGCCACTGCAAGGACGGGACGCTTAATCGCACCGGGCGGACGAGCACGGCCAGCGTCAGGAGGACGGCCATCAGCGCCTGCCCCCACAGCATGGTTCGCAACACGCCGGTTTCCTTGTTCGCAAATCGCGCGACCAGGTTCGTCACGCCGTAGAGCAGGGCGGAGGCCGCTCCGAACAGAAGGGCTTCGTTCATTCAGGTCGTCTCAAAACAGGTGAAGCGCGGTGTAAGATGCGGCGCCATCGGGCCCGGCAGTGTCGGCGCCGACGCGTAAATTCGCTATGTGGGGGAATGACTCAGTCTATATACGCTTTCTTAACACACTCTACGAGAGTATCTTTTCCTCCGTTACCGCTCACTGCGTCACAAATGTAACAGATACCGAAAGTGTGAATGCCTGCGCGTCACAGCCGATAAATGGCAATTGACAGCGCAGTCATTTCGCCTTATCCCGGTAATAACAATGATACCGCCCTATAAACAGGTATCGTGAAAGAGACGACGGAAACTACCCGCCGGGACGATGCGGGATTGAAATATAAATTTGGGAGACGAGATCAAAATGGAGCCTTCTGTAAACGTTTGACCATATCATTTCTGAGATAATAGTATCCCAAAAAGAATTGGTAGCGCTAACATATGTATTTCGCGGTACTTCGCTGCGGAATCTATTGGCTGTTTCCGTTTGCGAGGCTGATCAAGACTATCCAAATTTAAAAAAGAGCTTCGCCCGCCTTTGAGTGGGGTGAGGATGTGCGCATCGCTGCGGCTTGTCTAAGAAGCCGGGATAAAAAGCAGCTGGGCGGGCGTGCTGGTAAACAGAGAAATGGGAGACAGATCCAATGACTACTGTATCGCGTAGTAAACTGAAGGGTGCCGTGCGCGGCGCCTTCCTGGGCGGCGTGTCCACGCTCGCCCTCGTTGCCATGGCCGGCACCGCTATGGCCCAAGACGCCGCCCCCGCCGCTCCGGCGGAATCGGACGTCGTCGTTGTCACCGGCGTTCGCGGCTCGCTGCAGCGTTCGATGAACATCAAGAAGAACGCCACCGGCGTCGTCGACGCCATCTCCGCGGAAGACATCGGCAAGTATCCGGACACCAACCTGGCCGAGTCGGTCCAGCGCATTCCCGGCGTCTCGATCGACCGTGTCAACGGCGAAGGCTCCAAGGTCACGGTGCGCGGCTTCGGCCCGGGCTTCAACCTGGTGACGCTCAATGGCCGAACCATGCCGACCGCCTCTATCGACCTGATCGGTACCGGCAACGCGTTTGCCGGCGGCGGTTCGCGTAACTTCGACTTCTCGAACATCGCTGCTGACAGCGTTTCGGGCTTCGAAGTCTACAAGACCGGCAAGGCCCACGTCGCTTCGGGCGGCATCGGCGCCACCCTGAACATCAAGACCCTGCGCCCGATCGGTAAGTCCGGTTCGACCGGCGTCCTTGGCATCAAGGCCCTGCACGCTGACAACCTGGTCGACGGCAAAGACTGGACCCCGGAAGTCACCGGCGCCTACAGCTGGACCAACGACAGCAAGACCTTCGGTCTGTCGCTGTTCGGCCAGTACACTGAGCGGGACAACGCCACGCGTCAAGCGACTCAGAACAACTGGAACCTCGACACCCGCGCCCAGTTCTATGATCCCAACAGCGGCCGCCTGCGCTACGCTGCTGACAAGACGACCCTGCTGACGCAAATCACCAACCCGCCTCCGGCCGGCGCCCTGGTGGCCTATCCGAACGACAGCCGTTACGCCCTGTCGCAAACGCACAACCAGCGTACCAATATCGGCGCGACGGCCCAGTTCCGTCCGGCCGAAAACTGGCTGCTGACCGTCGACGCCCTCTACGTCGAGAACAAGGGTACGGAAGAGCGCGCCGAGCAGACCAACTGGTTCAACCGCCCGTTCGACCAGATCAAGTTCGAGCAGGGTGAATCGGGCATCTATAACGCCCTGTACCTACAGGAAAACCTGAACGGCACCAAGGACATCGGTTTCGAACAGCAATACCTCGGCCAAAAGAACACCTTGCAGTCCATCGGCTTCAACGCCCGTTGGGACATGAGCGACAAGGCCACTCTGACCTTCGACGTCCATAGCTCCGAAGGCAAGGCGACGCCGGACCTTTCGAACGGCACCAGCGCTGTGATGATGTCGATCGGTGCGCCGGTTGTGAAGGACCACTCGGTCGACTTCACCAGCGGCATTCCTGTGCAGAAGTACACCGTATGGGACGGCAACCCGGTTTATCGGACCAACTCTGCCGGTCTGCTTGTCAACTCGGCTAACGTCCCCATCGTTGACGCCAACGGCAACTATCTGACCGGCTTCTCGGCAGCCGACCGTGTCATTGCCAGCTATCGCGGCAACAACAACGGCAAGATGGATGTGGGCGATCTGGGCAGCCAGGTTGCGCGCACGGCGACCAACAGCCAGCAGCACAAGGTCGACCAGGTCAAGATCGACTTCAGCTATGACTTCGACGGTGAAAGCCGCTTCGACGCCGGCGTCGATTTCAGCAAGGCGAGCATGACCACCACCACCGGCCAGACCTATCAGGCTCTGGGCGACTGGGGCATCGGCAATCCTGGCGACATCGCCCAGTACGCGCCGGGCCTGGTTGAAACCTACGATCTGGGCAGCCTGTTCGAAGACTTCAATGTCGGCCAAGCCGACATCGCCTTCCGCGGCAATGCGCTCGACATCTATACTGCCATGGCCAAGTCGTCGCTCTACAACGCAACGATCCCGACCGCGGCCATGACGTCGAACACCGTCGAAGAGCAGATCATGGCGGCCTACGGTCAGTTCACCATGAAGGGCGACTTCCTCGGCCGCCGCGCCACCGTCGTCGCTGGTCTGCGCTATGAAAAGACCGACATCACGGCTTCGGCTCTGCAAAGCACGCCGGTCGCTATCCGCTGGACCGCCGACAACGACTTCACGGTCGACAGCAGCTCTGCGACTGTCGCTCAGGAGTACAAGTCTGACTACAGCAACTGGCTGCCCAGCCTCGACATCTCGTGGGAGGCCATGGATGACGTGATCGTCCGCGCGTCGTTCTCGAAGACGATCGCCCGTGCGGCTTACGGCAACCTGTATGCCACGACGGCTCCGGGCACGCCGCCGCGTCCGACGGCCAACGGCACCAACCCGACCGCCACACGCGGCAACCCGGCCCTGTTGCCGCTGGAATCGTCGAACGTCGACTTCTCGGCCGAATGGTACTACGGTCGCGACAGCTACGTATCGCTCGGCTTCTACAACAAGGACGTCAACAACTTCGTCGGCACCGGTCGCATCCAGGCCAACCCGTTCGCCCTGCGCGACCCGTCCTCGGGCGCCGCCGGTTCGCGTTCGGGCATCGCCAAGGACATCCTGGCCGGCATCAACCAGTCGACAACCGACGTCAACCTGTTCACCATGACGGCGCTCTATGACCACTACCTGAAGAGCGGCAGCTCGCCGACGGTCGCCCAGACCCAGGCGCGCAACGACTACGTCGCCAACCTGGACGGCTCCGGCAACCTGAACCAGACCTATGTCGACCAGGTTCTGAAAGCCTACGACTTGGTGGCGGATGCCAACGACCCGCTGTTCGTGTTCGAGACCAACATCCCGGTCAACAACAAGACGGCCAATCTGCACGGCTTCGAAGCGGCCTTCCAGCACTTCTTCGGGGATAGCGGCTTCGGCGTCTCGGGCAGCCTGACGACGGTCAACGGCGATATCGGTTTCGACAACTCCGCACCTCCGGGCACGCAGCAATTCCCGCTGCTGGGCCTGTCGAACACCTATAACCTGACCGCCATCTACGATAAGGGTGCCTGGTCGGGTCGCGTCTCCTACAACTGGCGTGACGAGTTCATCTCGGCAACCAACGTAGGTGCGCAGGGCGACCCGCAGTACACCGAAGCGTTTGGCACGATCGACGCCTCGCTGAACTACCAGATCACGGATAACCTCCAGGCGACCTTCGAAGGTCTCAACCTGAACAAGGCGCATATCCGTATCTTCGGTCGCGACAAGACCAACATCTACTTCGCCCAGGAACTTGACTCGCGTTACCAACTGGGTCTGCGCTACAAGTTCTAATCTTTCGTGACGGCCCTGGCCGTAACGGGGAGGAGGCCGCGGTTCGCCGCGGCCTTTTTCTTACCCGCGTGTTTGACACGCAGCCGCGATGACATCAGGTATGGTCATTGTGGTTCGGATTGGTGTTTAATCGATATCCGGCCGAAACCCGCGTACAGGTCCAGGCTATATCGCTCTAAGGATGTACATGCATGACCCAGGTCGTTCTGCTGGATAATGTCGAGCATCATGATTTGCGGCTGATTACGCGTTCCTCGCCGGATCTTGGCGACCGGGTAAACCTGGTTCTGGTCGTCCCGACCGAATTTGCCGAGGTGCAGCGCGAATACCCGATTCTGTTTCGCCGTTCCGAAAATGGTGGCTTCCAGGCCTTCGCCCTGCTGGGGTTCGAAAAGGACGAAAATCTCTATCTCGACGATGATGGCTGGCATGCCCGGTATATTCCGGCCATGCAGGCGCGCGGTCCCTTTCGCATCGGTTTCCGCCAGCAGGATGGCCAAGGCCGCGGCGAACCGATGATCATGGTCGACCTCGACCATCCGCGTATCAGCCGGACCGAGGGCGATCCGCTGTTCCTGCCGCACGGCGGTAATGCGCCGGCCTTCGAGCGCGCCGTCGAAACCCTGCGCACCCTGCATTCCGGCATCGAAGCCAGCGATACCATGTTCGCCGTTTTCGCGGAGGCGGGACTGCTGGCGCCGGTTGAAATCAATATCCAGTTCGACGAAACGGCGCGCTACACGCTTCCCGACTTCTTTTCGATCAGCGAGGACGCCTTATCGCAGCTTGATGGTGAAACCCTGCAAAGGCTGAACCAGTCTGGATTCCTGACACTGGCCTATTGCGCCCTCCTGTCGAAGGGCAATCTGGCGCGCCTGATCAATCTCAAGGCCCAGCGGCGCCAAGAGCAGTCGTTATAAGCTCAATGCCTCTTACGTCACGAACCGCGCGGACTTTTGACGGCATGCTACCGGACCACGTGCCGTTCGATCGGTTGATGGCCGAGCAGCAACCCACCGTTCTGAAGGGTGTGGCGCGTGACTGGCCGCTGGTACGCGAAGGCCTTACATCGCCCGCCGCCGCCATGGCCTATCTCAAGGGCTTCTATCAGGGGCGTCCGGTCGCTGCCTTTATGGGTGAGCCAGAGATCAAAGGACGTTTTTTTTATAATGACGACGTTACCGCGCTGAATTTCCGGGCCGAGCGCGCCCGGCTGGATGAGGTCCTCGATCAATTGGCGGCGCATATCGACGATCCGGCGGCGCCGTCCTTCTACATCGGCTCGACGGACCTCGATCTGTATCTTCCGGGGTTGCGGGAGCAAAACAGCCTTGTCCTGAACCATCCCATGTTCACGGCGCAGCCCTATCTGGCCAGTATCTGGATCGGCAACCGGACGACGGCGACGGCCCATCACGACATGTCGCACAATATCGCCGTCTGCGTCGCCGGGCGGAGACGTTTCACCCTGTTTCCGCCGGAGCAGGTGCACAACCTCTATCCGGGGCCGCTCGATCCGACGCCGGGAGGGCAGGTCGTCAGCATGGTCGATTTCCGTGACCCGGACTATGACCGATACCCGCGCTTTCGCGACGCAGTGGCCAGTGCCGAGGTTGCCGAGCTGGAGCCGGGTGATGTGCTTTTCTACCCGGCCCTGTGGTGGCATCATGTCGAAGCACTGGATTCATTCAATATCCTGGTGAACTACTGGTGGAACATGGCGCCCGCCTATATGGACACGCCGCAAAATACGCTTTTGCACGCCATACTGTCCCTGCGCGACCGCCCCGACGCCGAAAAGCAGGCGTGGCGGGCCATGTTCGACTATTATATTTTTGGTCCCGCGGGTCAGGCCGGGGCGCATCTGCCCGAACAGGCGCGCGGACTTCTGGGGCCGCTCGACGACATGAAGGCACGCAGGCTTCGCGCCATGCTGCTTAACAAGCTGAACAGATAAACTGGGGAATCGATGTGAGCGGACAGGCCGTAAGGAGGGTGGTCATTGCCGGCGGCGGGACGGCCGGCTGGTGTGCGGCGGCGGCGCTGAGCAAGCTTGTGGGGCCGCTGCTCGATATCACGCTTGTCGAATCCGAAGAGATCGGCATCGTTGGTGTCGGCGAGGCGACCATCCCGACCTGCCGGACCTTCCATCATCTGCTCGGTATCGATGAACGCGAATTCCTGCGCGCGACCAATGCCACCTTCAAGCTGGCCATCGCCTTCGAAAATTGGGCGCGCAAGGGTGACCGCTATATCCATTCCTTTGGCGAGGTGGGCAAATCGTCGTGGATGGCGCCGTTCCACCACCTGTGGCTCCAGGCCCGCTCCGAAGGCGTGGCCGGCCCCATCGGCGACTACTGTTTCGAACTCCAGGCCGCCGAGGCCGGCAAGTTCCGGACGGGCGAGAATGCCAAGATCAATTATGCCTATCATTTCGACGCCGGGCTTTACGGCCGCTTCCTGCGCGGCCTCAGCGAGACGGCCGGGGTCAGACGCATCGAAGGCCGCATAGAGGCCGTCGAGCAGCATCCCGAAACAGGGTTTATCACCGCACTCAAACTACAATCGGGCGTGCGCGTCGAAGGCGACCTGTTCATCGACTGCACCGGTTTTCACGGCCTGCTGATCGAAAAGACGCTTCAAACGGGCTATGAGGACTGGAGCCACTGGCTGCCGACCAATCGCGCCGTGGCGGTCCAGACCGAATCCCATGGGCAACTGACACCCTATACCCGCGCCGTGGCGCACGACGCCGGCTGGCGCTGGCGTATCCCGCTGCAGAACCGTGTCGGCAACGGCCTGGTCTATTGCAGCGACTACCTGTCGGACGATGCGGCACGCGACCGCCTGTTGTCGCTGGTCGACGCTCCGCCCCTCATCGAGCCCCGCCTGATCCGTTACCAGACCGGCCGCAGGCGGAAGTCGTGGAACAAGAACTGCGTGACGCTGGGCCTGTCGAGCGGCTTTATCGAGCCGCTGGAATCGACCAGCATACACCTGTTCCAGATCGGCGTGACCCGCCTGATCCAGCTGTTCCCGTTCGGCGGCATTACCGACGCCATTGCAGACCATTACAACGCCTTGTCGCGCAACGAACTGGAGAAGGTGCGCGACTTCGTCATCCTGCACTACGCACTCAACGAACGCGACGAACCTTTCTGGCGCGACCGGCGGGACATGGCCTTGCCCGACACGCTGGCGGAACGGATTGCGCTGTTCGCTGAAAACGGCGTCGCGTATCAGGCGCCGGACGACCTGTTTCGAGTCGATTCCTGGGTTCAGGTCATGCTGGGCCAGAGGCTGGAGCCCAAGCGCTGGCACCATCTGGGCCAGATGATGACCCGCGATCAGATGACGGCAGCGTTGGGCAATCTCAAAGGCAGCATTGACCGTAATGTCGCCGCCATGCCGACGCACGAGGCATTTATCAGGCAGTACTGCGGCGCTTAAGCGTTAAGCCGCCTTTACGCCCACCGTCTTGCCCAGCAGGGCCGGAACGTCGCCGCCGGGAATGGCGCGGCTGAGCAGGAAGCCCTGGATGCCAGGACAGCGTTCTTCACGCAGGTGGTCGAGCTGTTCCTCGGTCTCTACGCCTTCAGCCACGCAGTCGAGGTCAAGCTGGCGCGCCAGGTCTAGGATGCTGTGAACAATGGCGGCCGTCGAGTTGTCGTTCATCATGTCGCGCACGAAGCTGCGATCGATCTTGATGCGATCCAGCGGGAAGCGCTTGAGATAGCTCAGCGACGACCAGCCGGTGCCGAAGTCGTCGAGCGACAGCTTGACGCCCATGGCCTTCAGGTCGTGCATGATCCGCATGGTCGCTTCGGTATCGTCGAGCGTCAGGCTTTCGGTAAGTTCCAGTTCCAGCCATTCCGACTTAAGGCCAGTGTCGTCCAGCGTCTCGCGCACCGTGCGGATGATATCGCCGCGATAGAACTGCTGGGCTGACAGGTTGACCGCCATGCGCAGCGGCGGCAGGCCCTGCTGCTGCCACGCCACGGCCTGGGCGCAGGCCGTGCGCAGCACCCAGCGGCCGACCTCGACCATCTTGCCGTGTTCTTCGAGAAGCGGAATGAACAGGCCCGGCGGAACGGTGCCTTCGGTTGGATGCTGCCAGCGGATCAGGGCTTCGACACCGGTGATGCGCGAGTTGTCGAGCGAGTATTGCGGTTGATAATGCAGCACGAATTCGCCGCGCTCGCAGGCGCCGTGCAGATCATTTGACAGGGTGTGCCAGCGTTCGGCCGCCATGCTGAGGTCGCGGGTGAATAGGCGATAGGTGCCGCGGCCCTTCTTCTTGGCCTGGTACATGGCGGTGTCGGCGGCCTGGAGCAGGGCGGCCGGATTGTCGCCGTCTCCCGGGTACATGGCGATACCGATGCTTGTGCCGATGCGTAAGGCGTGACCCTGAATGACCGTGGAGGGTTGCAGCGCCTCTAGGATGCGCTGCGCCAGCCCTTCGGCGTCGGCGACATCGGTCAGGCCCGACGCGGCGATGACGAATTCGTCGCCGCCCAGGCGCGCCGGAGTATCGGTTTCACGCAGCACGCTGCGGATGCGCCGGGAGACTTCTTCCAGCAGACCGTCGCCGATGAGGTGGCCCAGACTGTCATTGATATGCTTGAAATGGTCGAGGTCGAGCAGCAGCAGGGCAACCTGGGTCTGGTCGCGGCGTGCGTGCGCCATTGCCTGGTTGAGGCGATCGAGCAGAAGCGTGCGGTTGGGAAGGCCGGTCAGGGCGTCGTGCAGGGCCAGGTAGCGCACGCGCGCCTCGGCCTCCTTGCGCGCAAGGACGTCGCGGAAGGTGCACTGCGCCAGCAGGCGTGCGCCGGCGCGGTAGGTGGTGGCGACCACCTCGACACTGACCGCAGTGCCGTCGCTCTTCTCCCAGGACCATTCTTCCCATTTCATCTGGCCGGTGGCGCGCAGGGACTCGACCATGGCCGGCCCGCCGCCCAGCCTGTCGAGAACGGCGACGTCTTCCACGCGGCGGCCGCGAACTTCGGACGAGCGGACGTCCAGCATATTGGCGCACTGGCTGTTGAGGTCGTGGACCGTACCCTGTTCGCAGTCAAGGATCAGTATGCCGTCGCCGGCGGTTTCGAACAGGCGGCGGTGGCGCAGTTCGGAATCGCGCAAGCCCTGTTGCGCCGCGCGCAGGGCCAGGTGCGTGCGCACGCGCGCCAGCAGTTCCTCAACCTGGAACGGCTTTGACACATAGTCGACGCCGCCGGCGCCGAAGGCCTTGACCTTGCTGTCGACGTCGGTCAGGGCGGTCATGAAGATGACCGGGACGTCGCGCATATGGTCCTGCTGCTTCAGCCGCCTGCAGGTCTCGAAGCCGTCTAGGTCCGGCATCATGATGTCGAGCAGGACGAGGTCAGGCTGGACGTAACCAATACGTTCGAGCGCTTCCAGGCCGCCGAGCGCCACAAGGACCTCATAGCCGTGGATTTCGAGATGATCGACCAGGACGCCCAGATTGAGCGGATTGTCGTCAACGACCAGAATACGTTGCTGCGTCATGCTTTTTTACTCTCGCCGGTTACGCGGCGGTCCTCTCGTGAGCGTACTGCTCGATCAGCCGCAGAACGGCCGGTGATTGATAGGTGGCGGTCAGGGCGTCGAGACGCACTGTGAAGGCTTCGTATTGCGAACCCGCGGCGACGATCGCCGGCAGTTCCTTGCGGATAGCGCGCAGATTGCCCGCGCGCGCGAGATCCAGCAGCCGATCAAGCACATCGGCGGGCGGCGGGATGAGTGGGGCGTCGGCGTTATTGGCGGGCGTGTCCACGTCGTCGCCGGCCACCGGTGCGGATGCCAGAAGGACGGCGTCACTATCAGCGCGAGCGAGCGGGAAGGGCGCTTCGACGCGGAAGCGGCTGCCTTCGCCCGGCCGGCTTTCGACGGTGATCTCGCCCTGCATCATGGTGACGATCTGATACGTTATGGCCAGGCCCAGTCCGGTGCCGCTGCTGCGGTCGATGGCGTTGCCGGCCTGCTCGAACGGGCGAAAGATACGGCCGATCTGCGCTTCCGGGATGCCTATGCCGGTATCCTGGACATCGAACCGCAGGTGTGCCGCGCCCTCGCCGCTGGCAACGACGGAGACATCGAGCCTGACCGCGCCGTGGGGGGTGAACTTGATGGCGTTGCTCAGAAGATTGATCAGCACCTGGCGGATGCGCTTCTGGTCGGCGATGACATCCTTGGGGACATCAGCCGCGACAGTCACCACGAAGCTCAGGCCCTTTTCTTCGGCTCGCAGCCGGACCATCTGGCCGACGGTCTGCACGCACGCCCGGATGTCGAAGGGGGAGGGCAGCAGTTCCAGCTTGCCAGCCTCGACCTTGGCGATATCCAGGATATCGGTGATCATGGTCAGCAGGTGTTCACCCGAATGATGGATCGTCCTGACGGCTGCCATCTGCTGATCGGTGAGCGTGCTGTCCCTCAACAACTGGGCGTAACCCAGTATGGCATTGAGCGGTGTGCGCAACTCGTGGCTCATATTGGCCAGGAATTGTGACTTGGCGGCGCTGGCGCTTTCGGCCGCGGCATGGGCGCGGGTCAGGACGGCCTTTTCCTCAGCCAGACGCAGCCGGCGGGCTTCATAACCGCGGCGCAAGTCCAAAAAGCGGAAAACCAGGAAGCCGCCGGTCAGGACCAGCCAGACGCCAAGGATGATCAGGTACCACTGCGCCGTCGACAACGAGGCGCCACTGAAGGTGATGCTTTCGACCGACGCATTGAAGCGGCCATTAGGAATGTTATTGCCCGACACCAACTCGATGGCCTGAACCTGCGACAGGTCGGTTTCGACATTTCCCTTGGTCAGCCCGTGCCTTTGCAGCCACCAGGTTTCCGGGATGAGCTGGCCGTGGGACAACTCGACATCGTTCATGCCGTTGACGACATCGAATTCGGCCATGAGCGGCATGGTCTGGTCTTCGATCTTGCCCTGCAGCGATTTCGGCAGCCGCGTTTTGAAAACGATGCGCATGCTGTCGCCGACGCCGGCATAGGTCATACGCAGCCGGATTTTCTGGACATGGGACAGGTCCATGCCATTGCCTCTGGCCTCTTGACCCAGATTCATGCCGTAGCCGCAGAATGGATAGGGGGCGCCGGACTTGAGCGTACAGGCCCATTTCAGCGGGCGCTGCACGTCCGTGTTGATGATGGACTTACCTTGGTCGCCGTCGTCGGAATATGTGTAGGGATAGAAGAGCTGCGTCGGCGCCCGCCCGTCCCTGGGCGCCAAGCTCAGTTCCTTGCGAGTGATCGCGCCCTGGCCCAACACCGCTGCGAACGTCAGGGCCAGCAGCATGAAGATCGCGGCCTCCACCCTGAGATGACTGTAGCTCAGCCAGCCGCCGGCCAGCCGCGACGACGCGGGAGGCGCGTCTTCGGGCGCTGGCGGACCGGAAGGCGACTTTTTCGCTTCCGTGGTCGGGGGTGAACGCGTGTACAAGTGTTCCTGCTCTGCAAGGCGCCGTGCCTTCTGGCACAAGGCTTATCGCGGTGATAACATTGAATATTTAGCAAATGATTAGTGCCGCAATTATCGGTTACATATTGCCGGGAACGTGCGAACTCCGTTGATCGCCAACGAGCCCACAGCGCGGCGTTTGACGATCCTCTGCGCCGTCGTGGCCGTGACGGGCAAGCATTAGCCGGCTTACGGTTTGGGGAAGTGGATGCTGACATTCTCGCGGCCGGCGGCCATTTGATAGGCGCCGCATTCGGCCAGGGCCGTAATGGCCAGGCTTTCTGACCGCAGCGCTTTTGCATTCGACGAGTCTTCGGCCGCGCGGACGATTTCCGGCGGTTTGGCCAACATGCCATTGCCGGCGAAGCTGACCGTCAGGTTGACCGGCAGTGTTTCGGTGTCGGCAACGCGGCGCCAGCACGGGGCGATGGCGGCCCACAGGTCGTCGAATTTTCCTGACGATGTGCCGCCCTGACCTTCGCCGCCCTCGTGCGCGGCCGAGGCTTGAGCCGGCGAGCGGGCAGCATCCTGGGGCGGCTCAGGCTGAGAGATACTGAGACTATTGGGTGCAACATCGCTTAGGCTTTCGGTCTCGACCAGGGTGGCCAGGTCATCGAGCCGCTCAGGTGTATCGAGTTCCGCAAGGCTTTCCGCGTCGGGCTCGCGCACTTGCAGCGCCAAGGCATTGGGCAGGGCGACCGCCGTAAGATCGAGGTTCAACCCGTCGCCCTCCTCCTGATAGGTTCCCCCTCGCCCGCCGGTTGAAAAGCCGGACGGATTGTGGGGGAGGAGAGCAAGAATGAAAAGGACGTGCAGCGCGATAGAGACGGCAACCGCGATCGGACGGCGATGTTTGGACAGACATTTCAAAGGTAGGCTGTTCAAACACGCGAACACCCAGGCCAACGTCGCGCCGGACGCAGAGCGCGCGAATTTGGCAAATCCCGCAAGGGTTGCGGATGCCGGACCGATGAACATGTCAGGCGTCATTCATATTTTCCCGCTGCCGGGGGAAGAGACGCCGGTTAGGTCCCTGCGGTGCGCACGACCTGGGTGCGGTTGCCGGCGGCATCATAGGTGTAGGTGATCTTCGAACCATCCGGATACAGGACCTCGATGACCCGACCAAGCGCATCGTATTTATAGGTCGTCGTGCCGGCGTTGGCTGCGGAGCCAGCGCACAAGGCTGTCAAGGCTATCGCGACGACTGCGACCGTGCGTTGAAACGTTTTCTTCCGCATTCGCGGTCCCCCGAAGATAAGTCAGGGCGAGACTATCGCTCCCGACATGTATGTCAACCGCTCTTTTAAGCCTGGCAGAGCCGTCTTGCTCACTAAAAGACTAAGAGACTGACGAGAATGGGCAAATTTAAAAGTTTATTTTACATATAAACTTCTCCTTGTGGTAGTGCAAAAAAGATGTTTACCTCATCGACAGCATGAGAGTCGGGCCCGGTAATCGAGAGACCCGATTTTAGCTGAGGGGCTTTGGGGGGATGCGCAGACCAACCGTCATTGTCATTGCGTTCGCCGATTCATCCAGGCCGGGATATCGCGCGTGCCGCCTCGGTGCGCCCCAATCCCTGCCGGCCAAGCCTCCCGTCCCCGCTTTCTGCCTCAAGTGAAGGTTATGAAAATGTCCGGCCTACGCCATAATAGACTGAAATATCTTCCGGTGCTGTGCCTTCTGGCCTTGCCTCAGCTGGCGCAGGCGGCCCCGGTTCAGGACATATCGGCCATCAAGGTCATGGATGAGAATGGGGTCGATCTGATCGGCGGCACCATGAATTTTCCCAGCCTTGAGCAGAGCATCGGCACGCCGGAGAGCGGGTTGCATCTCTCCCATCAAAGTCCCGTTCCTATCGGGTTCTCTAACCCTGAGCCCCCGCCCGCAGATAACTACTCGGTATCGCTTAAATACCGACATTTCCCCTACTTCAATGGTTATCAATTTAACCACATGGAGGTAAACTTCGGGGGCGTCATCAACCGCTTCACAGAGTCGGGGGGCGGCTGGTTTCCCTACAAGGGTGGCAAGGGCGTCCTCTCCTGCACCAGCACGTCCTGTACCTATACGGATACTCAGGGATCGGTCCTCGAATTCAACGGGAAGCCGGGACCAAACCAAGCTGTCGGGGCGACCAGGCTCACCAAGCCGGACGGCGAGATTATCACATTTACAAGCGGAACTGTATCGAGTTCGCTGGGTTGGATGATCAAGAAAAAAGGCATCCAAAACACCGGGTATCATTACCAGGGCTTCTATCGAATGATAAACAGTGCGGCGGATTATTGCGATCCAGCGGCTGCCAGTTGCGATACCCTGACTGTCTATCCGGAGTTCAGCCCCTTTCGCGATGTCTTGGGGAACGGTTGGTCATTTTCTTATCTTGGAACGGAACCCTCGCCGAAGACCGGGGGTGCGTATGGCACAGCCGATGTCCACAGGGCCGTCGACCCGCGCGGCGTCGAGACGGTGTGGGCGGTCAATCGAACCTATGGCGGAGGTCCACCTGCTAATGAGGCGACTGATCCAGCCTGGTTTGTAAACCGGGTCTGGAGAGTTACGCGCGCCGGACAAACCTGGACCTATAAGGCGAATTATATATATCCCAGCGATCCGATGGCAACGTTGCTTCCGTGGCGGGAGGTGGTTATCCCGCCAGGCGGCAGAATGAATATCCTTGAGTTCGAGGGGCACAATTCAAGGGCCACGCTGTATGTCAACGAATTGGGTTGGGGGACAACTCAGGCGTACGCCTGGTATGACGTCAGCTCCGTCACATCACCGAGCGGCGTTGCCGCACACTATACGCGCGACAGTCGCGGGAACATAACTTCGACGAGGGTGAGGCCGAAGGATGGAGCGTCCGACGGAAGCCAGGACCTCGTCACGACGTTCACCTTTCCGGCGACCTGCACGAATGTCAAAACCTGTAACAAGCCGACGAGCGTCACCGACGCGCGCGGCAACACGACGACCTATGCCTATGACCCCGACCACGGCGGCGTGCTGACGGAGACCAAGCCGGTGGTCAACGGCGTTGAGGCGCAGACCCGCTACGCCTATCAGCAGTTCACGCCCTATCTGACGACGAGCGGCGGTGGCGTTGCCGCTCAGCCGTTGGTGTGGAGACTGGTGTCAACCTCCACTTGCCAGACGATGACCCTGGCGACTTGCGTCGGGACGGCGGACGAGCTCAAAACGACCCTTGCCTACGATCCTACGAGCAGCGCATATGGCGCCCGCAACCTCCTCCCATTGTCGAAAACGGTGAGCAGCGGCAACGGTTCGCTGGCAAGCACCGTCACCTTCACCTATGACCGCTATGGCAATGTCATCGTCGAGGACGGACCGCTGCCCGGTACGGACGATGCCGTCCATTATTTTTACGACCTGAAGCGTCAGCGTATCGGTTCGATTGGCGGCGATCCTGACGGATCGGGCGCGCTTCCCCGACAAGCGGTCCGAACGGCTTACGGTGTGGATGGCCAGGTCGAGTCCGTCGCGAAAGGCACTGTCAGCGAACCAACCCTCGCAGCGTTGCAGGCGATGGTGCCGGCCGAAAGGGTCGAGACCGAGTACAGTTCGGTCACCGGCCTGGCGATGGTCGAACGTCACTATGCAACGGGAGCGAATCCGGTTGCCGTCAAGCAGATGAGCTATGATGTTCGTCGCCGGCTGGAGTGTGTCGCGCAGCGCATGAATCCTGCTGCCTTCGGTTCCCTTCCGGCCTCCGCCTGCACGTTGGGAACGGCCGGGACGGATGGTCCGGACCGGATCACCAAGACGGTCTATGATCCCGCAGGGCATGTGGTACAGGTCCGTCAGGGTGTGGGAACGCCATTGGAGCGAGCCTACTCGACCTTTGCCTATGCGCGGAACAGCAAGGTGACGGATTCGATCGATGCCAACGGCAACCGGACGAAGATGACCTATGATGCCTTTGATCGGCTGGTTGGCCTCAACTATCCGTCAACGACGCGCCCATCCGCGTTCAATCCATCTACCGACGCGACCGCCTTATCGACGGCGGGCGCGCATTCGACGACCGACTACGAACAGTATGGCTATGACAATAATGGCAATCAGACTTCGTGGCGGCGGCGTGACGGCAATATCATCGGCTATGCCTATGACAGTTTGAATCGCCAGACCGCGAAAGGCGGTTCCGCCCTTGCCGATGTCGCCATAACCTATGACCTGCTCGGCAACGTCAAGTCGAAGGTCTTTGCTACGGGTGGCCAGGGCGTCACCTATACCTATGACGGCCTGGGACGTTTGTCGTCCACGACCGACATGAATGGCCGGACGGTGGGTTATGCCTATAACGCCGCTTCGGCACGGATCTCGCTGATCCATCCCGACCTGAACACGGTCGGTTATGGCCTCGACAACACCAACCGGATGACGTCCTTAGGTTGGAACGCGACTTCGGGCCTGCTGACCCAATCCTATGACAGTCTTGGCCGTCTGTCGGGACAGGGCAAGGTCGGCGGCTCGACATCCTATGGCTATGACGGCATAGGCCGGCTGACCTCGATGACCAATGACCTGGCCGGCACGTCCAATGATGTGACCTGGACCTTCGGTTATAACCCGGCCTCGCAAATCCAAAGCAGTAGCGCGACTTCGACGGTCTATGACTATAAGGAACTGTCCAGCGCCACGGTCAACAAGACCCATGACGGGCTGAACCGCGATACCGGCATTGTGGCGGTCGGCGGCTACGACGCCCGTGGCAACCTGACCTATGAAGGCACAGGCGGCCGGACGATGACCTATGATATCGAGAACCGCCTGTTGAGCGTCGTCAGTGGGTCGGCCAATATGCGGCTGAACTACGATCCCGAGGGGCGGCTCTATCGCTATTCCAACGATGGCGGCTCGACCTGGACGACATTCCTCTATGACGGCGTCAACCTGATCGCTGAGTATAGCGGCACGTCAACCACACCACTGCGCCGCTATATTCATGGCACAGGCACCGACAATCCGCTTCTGTGGTTCGAAGGCTCAGGCACCAGCGACAGGCGCTGGCTCTACACCAACTATCAGGGCAGCGTGATCTCCTATACGGGGGAATCGGGCACTCCGGGCGCGATCTTCAAGTACGGCCCCTATGGCGAGCCGAAGGATATCAACAACAACGAAAACTGGAGCGGCTTGCGCTTCCGCTACACCGGCCAGGTCACCCTGCCGGCGGCCAAGCTCTACTATTACAAGGCCCGGGTCTATGATCCCAACTATGGACGGTTCCTCCAAACAGACCCCATTGGGTCGGAGGATGACCTGAACCTGTACGGTTACGTCAAGGGTGATCCAGTCAATAATGCTGACCCTGATGGCCAGCAGACAATGCCTAGTTTCGTTACCAACCGATACGCGGAAAATCAGAAAGCCTGTGGTGGCGACGTTGGATGTACTCAACGCATAAATATGGAGCAGGATGTTGCAGGCGCGGGCATGGTGTTGGCTGGCGTATCACTGCTGGCACCGGATCCATCCGACCTAGTTGTTGCAGGCGTTCTCGGAAAGTTGGCCTTAGGAGGGAAAGCAGGCAAGGTTGTCGATGACATTGTGGGCGCTTTCTGCTGCTTTACCGCAGGTACAATGGTAGCGACCGAAAACGGTCTGAAGCCAATTGAAACCTTGAAAGTCGGCGATCGGGTTTTATCGAAAAGCGACGTGACAGGTGAGACAGCCTATAAAGCGATCACTGCGACTATTCCGAAGCATGACCGCGTCATCTACAGAATCGAGTTTGCTATATCGTTGCCAGATGGCTCTGAGCGCGTCACTAGCTTCGAAACGACGGAAGAGCATCCCTGGAGAGCTAACGACAACCAATGGGTTGAAACGCGGAACCTTGACGAAGGTCATATAATTCAAACTGCGTATGGTCAGGGCGCTAGGGTGCTGTCGGTCACCAATACCGCCAAGCTACAGGCTACCTACAATATAGAAGTCGCAGATTTCCATACCTATTTTATTGGTGAAGACCGAATTTGGGTACACAACTGCGGTAATGGCAGAAAAGCACGCGATCATTTCAGCAGGTCTACAGCCGAAGAAATCAGAGAGCGAAATCGCGAAATAGGAGGCGGCGTCGAACATTGTGAAAGCTGCGGAACTATTGTCACGCGCCAAAATGGTCCAAACCAAAAGGGACAGTCTATCGACCCTACTCGTTCTGAATTAGATCATATACAACCAGTTGCTGATGGTGGAGGACATGGTTCCACAAACGGCCAAGTTTTATGCCATGGGTGCCATGTGGAAAAGACTGTGCGTGAAAACCTTCTTAGGGCGGGCCAAAAGTGATTAAGTATATATTTGATCTGGAAGTATCTGATAATTGGCCTCCCGTTGACGCGGAAAGCTTGTGGCTTGAGAAGGCTGATGCTGGATATATTATAAGGACGATACCTTATTTTATAAGAAATATCTCTCTCGGGGATATAGTTGAAATAGAGCAACTGGATAACGCCCGAGCTAAACTAATTAGAATTGTGGAGCAATCTGAAAATTCAACTATTTGGCTTTATTTTAAAAGTCAGTTTGAGCGCGTTGACGAGGTTCTAACGAAACTATCGGCGGCAGGTATTGTTTACGAAGGGGGGGGCATCGCAGGTTATTACGCGCTTACATTGTATCCAGATATACCTTTGCGAACCTTTGACAGCATCATTATACCATATGAATCCAGTGGCTGGGTGGAAATTGTATACGGTGCAATGAGGCACAAACAGTAAGGGAATTGTGGAGATATTCTGCTGATGTAATTGGCGCAAGGTCTCCGGTCCGTCGTGGTGCTGGCGGCAGTGATGATACCGTGACGCGTAACTCTAGACGGAGGCGTGTGATGGATTATTTCTGCGGACTGGACATTTCGATCGATACCACTGCGGTCTGCGTGGTCGATGACAAGGGCAGCGTCGTGTTGCAAATCTCGGTGGCGACTGACCCCGATACCCTTTGGCAAACGCTCAAACCATACCTCCCTAAACTGAAACGCCTCGGGCACGAAGCGGGCGCCTTGTCGCCCTGGCTGCAGCCCGAACTGCTGGCGCGCGGTCTGCCAGCCGTCTGCCTGGAAACCCACCATGTGCGTTCAGCCCTCAAGGCGCAGCGCAACAAAACCGACGCCACCGACGCGCTCGGGCTGGCTCATATCGTCCGCACCGGCTGGTACAAAACCGCCTACATCAAGAGCGAGGCCTGCTACCGGATTCGCCTGCTCCTGATCCAGCGCCGTAACCTCAAACGCAAGTTCCTCGATATCGAAAACACCATCCGTCACTCGCTGAAAGCCTTCGGAATCCGGCTGGGTGACGCCAGCCGGGGCCGGTTCGATGCCGCCGTGCGCGAGGCGGTCAAGGGCGACGACATGACGTCCGAACTGATGGATTCCATGCTGACGGCACGCGCAGCCTTGTGGAAGGAATACACCCGCCTACATGCGCTGGTCGTGCGCTTCACGGCTCAACAGGAGCTCTGCCGGCGGTTCATGGAAATCCCCGGCATCGGCCCGGTCGCCGCCCTGACCGTGCTGACCGCCATCGACGATCCGGAGCGCTTCCGCCGGTCGCGCGATGTCGCCGCCTACTTCGGCCTGACCTCGAAACGATGGCAGTCGGGTACATCGATCGATGTCCAGGGACGCATCTCCAAAGCCGGCGATCCTGATGCCCGACGAGCTTTGTACGAGGCGGCCAATGTCCTGCTGACGCGCTTCCGCGGCCAGGACAAGGTCAAGACCTGGGGCCAGGCCATCGCCAAACGGCGTTGCCACCAGAAGGCCTGCGTCGCCGTGGCGCGCAAGCTCGCGGTCATCATGCATGCCCTGTGGTGCGACGGGACATTCTACAACGGTAATCCCAGCGAGCCGCCGACAGAACGGGCGGAAAAAGCCCTGGCCAAGCGCCGCAAACACCTGGGTGCCCACGCCTGAACCCTACGCCCGGAAACGTGTTTTAACCCTTGATCGAGATCCGCTGAAAAGCGGAAAAACGGATGCAGACCCTGAACGGCGGAACGTACGATATCTTGCCTGTGGCCCGGTCGGGACCACGCTGTAATGCATGTAATGATACTCCGTCTGTCCGATATGCAGTTGTGCCGCGATCCGGTCCGGCCCGCCCTTCGACGCACACCGTCCCGGGCCAAAAAGATCATCGCAGAGCACGGAATAGTGCACGGCGCATCGCGTTTAAACCGCTGACCTCGACCTCCGATCAACGCCTACCAGACCGGACAAAACGGTCATTTTATGATAAGGAAACCTCACCATGACAAAGACACCCTCCATGGCCAAGCGCGATATCCCTGCCAGGTCCAAAGCGGCCACATCGCAGTCGAGCGTATGTGAAGGGCATATTTTACCGCCAATTAATAGGGCAAGATTAAAGGCCGTCTCTCTGAACCGGTAAGTTGTTGTCTGCACATCGGATAATCGGGAGGCTTGGGGGCGCGGGATGGAGACAATTGTCTCTCCTGGTCCGTGGCTGGTTAGACGCGATGCTTGGGCTGTGCGTTGACCTGGAATCGGCCCTTGATCCGGCCTCTGAATGGGGTGGATTTAGGGGGGTACACATTACGCACAGCTGCGCTTGTGTTTTTTGAGTGATATCAGAGGCTTATACACCCCCCCCATTGGCGACAGTCTGTGTCGCCAGGTTTTTGCTGTCTGTGGGCAGTGTTTATCTCAATATAATCAGTAACTTGCTCAAGCGGCGTGGCGACAGTTTTGTCGCCACTGTCCTTTGCTGTGGCGGTGACCTGACTGTGGTGTTGTGTGCGGATTGTGGGCCGGTTCGGGAGCCTTGGGCGGTGGCTGCGGGATAGGCTTGAGAGAGATGATAAGGCTCCGCCAGAGACGCTAACAGGAGGTGTCAGGGCCTGGGAACGCGTGTCACGATGTGGTGTGCCCGTCGTTCTGATCAGAGTGCGCCCGCCATTGTCATCGCTGGCGGGCTGAGAAGGAAGGCGCGCTCATCCGGTGTGCTGTTCCGTGGTGTTCGCGGCTTACTGCGCGATGAAGGCGTCAGGAGCTCTGGTTTCCAGACACGTGCCGCTATACCGAGATTAGGTTCTAGCGTTGCTATGGGGCCTAATGCGCCATCTCGATGTCCTTGCGGGCGGAGACCGAGGTGATGATAAAGCCCGCGACCGTTTCCATCAGCACCATGGCGGTCAGCAGGAAGAAGGTCGAGGTCGCAAACGCCCGCAGCAGCAGGAATTGGACCAGGCAGGCGATAAACAGGAACATATTCAGCACGTGTTTCGCCAGCACGTCATTCGCTGAGCGGCTGGACGCGATCACCCCGAAAAATAGCGCGACCAATGCGACCAGCAGGATGATGTCGCTGGTCTGAAACAGCCATTGTCCGCCCGAAGCCGGCATCGGAATCTGACCGATCGGGCTGCGCAGAGAGGCGTTGATCGCGCTGGATGACGTCGAAAACCCGCCCGTACCCATGACCAGCAGATTGTAGATAATGACCGGAATGGCCAGCAACGGAAATGACCTGAGGATGGACATGGCGGGCTCCTTACCAGCATTCGCCCAAGTCTCGGTGGCGGCGGCCAAAGAAGCAATGTGACTGTCCGGGGGCGATCCGTAAGGGGAGGGTTAGCCGCCTGCCTTGTCTACACACAGGTTTTGCATGGGTGCCGGCACGAACCACTTGGCGCCGACGCGCGTTCTCAGGTTCGCATCGGCATCGGTACCGGCTGGTCGTGGCCGGGCATGGCCGGCCAGTCCGGGCTTTGCAGGCCCGTGACCAGGCTGTCGATCTTGACCGGCTGGCCGGTCTCGAAACAGCGGTTTGCCGCCACGCCGATCAGGATCGAGGCCGCGCCGCCGCGTTCGTCCGCTGCCCGCTTGAGCGGATCGGCCGGTGCGGCGGGATTGAACAGGTCGTTGAGCATGACATCGTCCCCGCCGCCGTGGCTGCCTTCGCCGGTGCGCAGAGGGATGTCCTGCGCCGCGCCACGCAGCGGAATGACGCGCAGCACGCCGTGCTCGGTCTCGCTTTGCGGTGCGCCCGCGCCCGCTGTCGTCGCCTGTTCGTTCAGAGAGTGCTCCAGTCGTCCCTTGGTGCCGTTGAAGGCAATATTATAGCCCTCCCAGGCGTTGAAGGCATTGAGGCTGTAGCTGAGCGTCGCGCCCTTGGCGTAGCTGACGACGACGTTCATCGTGTCTTCGATATTGATCTCGGGACGCCAGACGCACTGGTCGCGGAAATAGCCATCGTACTTTTCGTTGTCGAGATAGAGCGCCTTGAGGCCGGCATCCTTGCTGAGGTCCAGTTCGAAGGTACAGGCGGCCTTTTCGGGACAGGTGTGGCAGCGCTCGTGCGGGCCGGAAAGCCCCAGGCGCCTGGCCATCTGCGGTGTGTAGAAGTCGCGCTTGCCGACGGCGGCGACGGACACAGGCATGTCGGACAGCCACCAGTTGACAAGGTCGAAATGATGGGTCGCCTTGTGGACCATCAGGCCGCCGGAAATCGCCTTGTTGGAATGCCAGCGCCGGAAATAGTCGGCGCCGTGGACAGTATTGAGCAGCCACTGGAAATCGACCGACAGGATGTCGCCGATGACGCCGCTCATCAGAAGTTCCTTGATCTGGGTGCGGAAGGGCGAATAGCGGTAGTTGAAGGTGACGCGGATATGGCGGCCAGAGCGCTTGACGGCGTCGAGGATAGCCTGCGCCTTGTCGGCATCGGTGGTCATCGGCTTTTCGGTGATGACATCCAGTCCTGCGTCGAGCGCTTTCAGGATATAGTCGACGTGAGATGCGTCGGGCGTGGTGATGATGACGGCGTCTGGTTTGGCCTCCCTGACCATTTTGTCGAAGTCGGACGCGGCGTAGGCCTTCGGCACCGGCGCGCCGGCCTTGGTCGCGCGGGTGGCGACATAAGCCATGCGGCCGGGATTGGTATCGCACATGGCGACGATGCGGTTATGATCCTTGTGCGGTCCCCAGATGGCATCCTGGAACATGCGCGACCGGCTGCCGCAGCCGATGATCGCATAGGCTTTGCGGGTATCGGCGGCGCGCGCCTTGGGCGCGGTGGCGACGGCAATGCCGGCGGTAGCCCCTGCGATGATGGATCGGCGGCCGAGATGAGGTCCGGTCATGTCGCTACCCTGTTTATGTGTTTTATCGATGGCGAATGAATACCATACTTCGCGTGGGGGCAATATCGCGCCTGGCGATAAATGCCGTTGCTTGGCCCTGGTGCCCAACAGCCTTCGGGTGCGGTAGCGCGTGTTGTCAAAGGCTTGCGCGACGTGCCTTAAGCATTTGCATACCAATATCGTTAACACTCGTTCTGCGCCTTATGCGCCAACGACATATTCACGATCGCAGGGGCCGCCATGCTGAAGCTTTCACACATATCCGTCGCGCGGAAACTTCAGTTGATCCTGGCCATGGCGCTCATCGCCTTTGTCGCCGTGTCGGCCGTATCCTTGATGGACTATCGCGGTGTCATGCTGAGCGACCGGATGGACAAGACGCGCAATGTCGTCGAGGTCGCCGGCAGCGTCATCCGCGCCCAGCACGAACGCTTCAAGCGCGGTGAGATCGGTGAGGACGAAGCTAAGGCCGCCGCCGTCGCCCAGGTTAAGGCGCTGCGCTATGAAGGCGAGAACTATTTCTGGATCATCGACGACAAGGCGAACATGATCATGCATCCGTTCAAGCCTGAGCTGGACGGCACGGATGCATCCGACATCAAGGATCCGAACGGGATACGGCTCTTCTCGGAGATGACCCAGGCCGTGATTGGCGGCCGTGACGGCTTCGTAAGCTATTCGTGGCCCAAGCCCGGCATGGACAAGACCAAGCCGACGGCGAAGATCTCCTACGTATCGCGCATCCCGGAATGGGGCTGGATCGTCGGCTCGGGGATCTATATCGACGACGTCAATACCGCCTTCCTGGCGCAGTTGACGAAGTTTGGCGCCATTGGCGTCTTCACCCTGCTGGCGCTGGGCGGTGTCAGCTGGTTCATCGCGCGTGACATTCGTCTGCCACTGGGCCAACTGACGCGCGGTCTGTCGGCCCTGGCCGATGGCAAGGACCTGCCGTCACTGGGCGATGAGCGCCATGACGAAATCGGTGACATGACGCGCTCGCTGCTGCACCTCAATGACCGCTTGCTTGCCGCCCGCCGCTTCGAGGAGGCGCAGACTGCGGATGCCCTGGCCAAGGTCGAGCAAAAAAGCCGGCTAGAGGCTGAAATCAACGCTTTCCGCGATACGGTGGGCGACATCATGGGCCGTTTGGGCGGCGCCACTGATGACCTGAAACACGCGTCTGACGACATGACTCACATTGTCGCTTCAGTGCACGACAAGGCGCAGACCGTGTCCGCCGCTACCGGTGAAACGTCGGGCAGCGTCCAGACGGTGGCCGCCGCCGCCGAGGAAATGTCAGCTTCAATCCGTGAAATCGCCGGCCAGACGGGCTCGTGCTCCATCGCCATCCGCGATGTTGTGGCCGAGATGGAACGGGCTTCGACGACCTCGCTTAAGCTGGAGGAGGCGACTAAGCGTATCGTCGAAATCGTTGATCTGATCCAAAACATCACCGGCCAGATCAACCTGCTGGCGTTAAACGCAACGATTGAATCGGCGCGTGCAGGCGATGCCGGCAAGGGCTTTGCCGTCGTCGCCAACGAAGTCAAGCAACTGGCGACCGCGACTGGCCGCGCCACCAGCGAGATAACGATTAATATCGACAATATCCGCGAGGTATCCGCGGACGTCATCCAGGTGCTGGATACGATCAGCAAGGGCGTTGATACGGTCGATGCCATCGCCGTCAGCATTTCTTCGGCCGTCGAAGAGCAGAGCGTCGTCACCGCCGAGATCGCCGCCAATATGAATGCCGCTTATCGCAATACTGACCGCGTTAGCAACGACATCGGGGACATGAACCGGGCATCGGACGACGCCACGGTGTCGGCGCAGAAGACGGCGTCATCAGTGTACGTCCTCTCCGACCAGACCGAGGCACTGAAACGCGAAATCCAGACCTTCCTGGAGCGGGTGTCCGCCTGAGGGCCGCGGCGACCATTGACGGCCACGCGGCGGTTGCCGGCGACACGCTGAGGCTCTCGGGTTGCGTCATGAAAATACTTTGCAGGACGCAGGTCTGGACACGCCTGCCGCCGCGGGGTTAGGTACGGGCCGTGTTTGGTGGCGCTTTTACGTGGTGGGAGTAGCGAGTATGCAGGAAGATGGGCGCCTCAGGATTTTGCTCATCGAGGATAGCCCCAGCGATGCCCTGCTGCTCCGCCGGGCCCTGAGCAAGCAGAATGACCGCATCGACATCGTCCACGTCGAAACGGGCGAAGCGGCGGTGGCGAAACTCGAAAATCCTGACCAGGGACATTACGACCTGATCTTTCTGGACCTGAACCTGCCAACCATCAGCGGCATGGACGTCCTGAAAAATCTCAAGGCCGAGGTTACACTGCGCGCGATGCCTGTCGTCGTCCTCTCGAGTTCGCAGGACAAGGCCGACATCAATGCGGCTTATCGGAACTTCGCCAGTGTTTATTTGGTGAAACCCGATGACATCGCCGGTTATGACAAGATGGCTCGCTTCATCGATGAATGCTGGTTCGGCATGGTGGCGACGCCTGGCGTGGAGCGGTTCTAGCCATACGCGTGGCGCCCCCGCGCCTTTCTCGTCTACTTTGTCTTGGCCATAGTGATCCATGCTGGTTTGTTCAGCCCGTCGAGGGTTGCGGCGATGTAGGATTTGAAGCCCGCCAGGTCGCGCACGCCGCTATTGTCCTGCGCCCAGGTGGCGGCGTAGGCGTACTTGATCTTCGCAGCGTCCTTAAAGGTTACATACAGGGTCTGGCCGTCGTCATTAAAGCGTGAGGCGACGCCGTCTTCCGGATAGAAAAGGACCATGCCGAGGTCGTCGCCGGCCAGGCTTTGCTTGCCCCAGGAAGCGATATAGCCCCACCTGCCCGGCGGTGTGTCTGACTTGAGGACTGTCACGTCCTTGTGGTGGACGATGCCGGCGGCCATGGGCCCGGAATTGCCCGTGGCCTTGGCCTCGACATAGGTCAGGGCCGAGCCCAAGCGGATTTCGTAATTGGCAGTGAGCGTCGCCTTGCCGTCATTGAAGCCCTCAGTCCGGACCATGGCGCCGGCCGTCACTGGCCCATGGACATTGGCTTCGGCGGTGATCCTGCCCTTGCCCAGTTGCGTTGCCTTGCCGTCGCGGACCTCGCCGATGCTGCCCATGCCGAGGCTCTGGTTGACCTGGAGTACGTCCTGGCCCCAGTCCGCCATCTTATGGTAGTCGTCCGCGCCCTGGCCGATGGTCTGCAGGATGGGGCGCGGCAGTTTCTTGCCGTAGATGTCGCCGGCGTAGCGTCCATCGAGATACAAACGGTAGGCGGCCTTGTCCGATTCCCAGCCGACGCCCTCGAACGCGATCAGGCCATCGTGAATGAAGTGATCGGCGGGGACTTCGTATTTGTGACGCAAATGGTAGACGCCGCCCTTTAGCACATTGCCGTCGAGCTTGCCGCCTTCCTGCACGTTGAGGATGGCCTGAGTCTGACGCGGCAGTGGCGCCTGTACGGGTAGGAAGGACACGGCGGCCTTCTGGCCGGCTTTCAGCGGCAGGGCGAATTCAATCGCCCTGGTGGCCGGATCGAACTGGGCCGCATAGGTCTTGCCGCCGCTTATGACCGACCAGCCGCCGGTGCTCTTGCCAGAATGCCCCAGGCTGGCCGCAGGCACGCTGACAAAGGCCGCGTTTTGGTCGAAGGCTGAGGGGTTTTCGATGCTGATCATCGTCTTCAGCGGCTCTATGGGCTGAAGCTTCATGTCGGCGATCGCGGTTGCTGCCAGCAGGAAAGCGCCGACGCCATAGTAATGGGTATGGTCGTATTCGACGGCGTCCGGGCGGTCGCTCACTGGCTGGACATAGCCCAGCTTGCCGTCTGGATGGACGGAGCGCACCAGGGCGGTCCAGCCCTTGCGCACTGTGGGCTCATAGGTGGCGCGGTCGAGGATGCCGGCATTGATGCCCCAGGCAAAGCCATAGGTATAGAAACCGGTGCCGCTCGATTCCGGCAGGGCCGTGGCCGGGTCGCTCAGGAGCGATGGCGACCAGTAGCCGTCCTCTTTCTGAATGCCGGCGAGCTTGGCGGCCATCTCCTTGAAGACCTGCACAAAGCGGGGACGGTCGGGGTCGTTCTGAGGCAAGTGCGGAATCAGCAGGGCCAGCCCTGCGAACACCCAGCCGTCGCCGCGCGACCAGAAGACCTTTTTGCCATTGATGTCTCTGCGGTCGAAGAAGCGGCTGTCGCGGTAATAAAGGTGCTCTTCCTTGTCGTAGAGATAGTCGTGCGCTGCCCAGTATTCCTTCTTGGCGAAGTCGCGGTATTTGGGATCGCCGGTGATCCGCGATAGCTCCATCCACGCCGGGGGTGACATGAACAGCGCGTCGCACCAGCACCAGCGCTTGTCGCAATCGACGCCCTTGGGGCCATAGTCGCTGTGGGCCAGATCGACGTTCGACGGATTGGCCAGAATGGCGTCGAAGTGCTTGCGAACGCCCGCGATCGATTCCGAACCGGCGCCGTTTTTATAGGCCCACAGATAGGACTGGCCGATCACGTGGTCGTCCGCGTGATAGACACGCTCGCCAAGGGCCCAGCCGTTGGCTTCGCCACGCGCCAGGATCGCCTGCTTGAACTGCGGCGCCGCGCTGTGATCGGCCAGCTTGGTCAGGCCGACGAAGAGCGCGCCCTGTTCCCAGCTTTTCGGGCCTGGATAGCCGCGCGCCGCATTCGGCGTCAGACCGGCGGCCAGGGTCGCCAGTTGCCAGTCACCGACCTTTTCAGCCAGGGCCATGACCTCGGCCGACGTCCAGGGCACGGGCGCCGTCGACGGCACGGACTGGACAGGCATGGGCGCAGCGGCAAGAACGGCGGGGGGGACCGCGGCCAGACTCAGGCTGGCGACGAGCAGGGCTTTGAAGGTCATGGTTTCCTCGTTGTTCTTATCGAATATCGCGGATAGCCACGCTGTCCATAGCCGGGTGTAGCCGCCTATTCGTAATTATTATCGGAACGGCGTATCATATATAGATGTGGTGTCAACTGCGCGGTCTGGCGTCTGATGGCGCGCTTATGGACGGCTTTGGTCCGTGACTCGGCGGGGGCGGAGATCACCGGTTCGTTGTCGGCCGGCGGCTTGAAGGTTGGGAGCTATCGAGCAGCCGGGGGTATATAATGATTATTTGCGGGCCGCCGTCCGGTCGGGACTGGGGGTGACGGCTTCGTGACTCAAAAGGAGCTCAGAGAAAAAAAAGGCGTTCCCGACACCCAGGGATGAGGTCACTGTCGGGAACGCCAAGGTTTGGCGGGTCGTCGGTTAGGGGCGCAACCGACGCCAATTGGCCTTGCGGATGGGGTTGAACCCCTCTCCGTCGGGATCTGAGGTCGGCGTGGCTCTCACCTTCTTCCCGTAATAATTTACCGCGCCATAATGACAGCGCTAACATTGGCGACGATGGCCATTTTCATTTGCCAGGCATCAATATGGCGGGCAAATGAGTATCAATTCATCATTTACGCATTCTGACCCTGTCGCATCAGGCAAGCATGGCTCGCCTTATCACTCACTTTGATGACAGCGCTAACATAAAAAAGCAAGATTATCAAGTCGAGAAAGGGGAATTGTCACGGAATAATTCAAATGATTTTTCAAGCCGACATGATCGGTTATCGGATCAGGCGCTTTCGCGCACCTTGAGTTCAAAGCCCAAATCCAAATGTGGTTTGGTAAGCGGGCGACCTTCGAGAAGGGCCATCAGCATGTTGGCCGACTGAGCGCCGACTTCGTAACGGGGGGTGGCGACCGATGTCAGCGCTGGCACGATGCAGGCGGATGAAGGAACGTCGTTGAAGCCGCCGATCGCCAGTTGTGCAGGCACGGCTATGCCGCGGCGCTGGCATTCGAACAGGCCGCCCTGCGCCAGGTCGTCGTTGCAGAAAAAGACGGCGTCGGTATCGGGCGCCTGGCGCAGCAGCCGGGTGAGCAATATGCCACCCAATTCCGTGGAAGAGGGATCGGGCACCAGCAGTTCACGGTGCGCCTGGTAAAGGCCGGCCTTGATCAAGGTGTCGCGATAGCCACGGCTGCGCGCCAGGGTGCGCGAATCCATCTGCGAGCCGATAAAGGCGATGCGCGTCCGTCCGGAGGCGATCAGATGCTTGGTCATGGCCTCGGCAGCCGCTTCCTGCGAAAAGCCAACGCTGTACAGGTCGTCCTGATCGGAAAGCTCCATCATGTGCACGACCGGAATCTTGAGCTGCTCGATCAGCCGGCGCGTCGATTCACGGTAATTGAGGCCGGTCAGCAGGATGCCGTCTGGGTCGAAGGCCAGATAGGCGCGGACGAGAGCGTCCTCCTCTTCCGAGGAATAATTCGTGACGCCCAGCAGCATGTGATAGCCCTTGGGACGCAGGACTTTTTCGATCCCATCCAGCGTTTCGACGAACACCATGTTGCGTAAGGAAGGCACCAGCACGACGATGTTCATCGATCGCGCTGAGGCGAGCGAACTGGCGGCGCGGTTCGAGACATAGCCCATATCGTAGGCTATGCGCTGGATGCGTTCTCGCACATTGGCGGCGACCTTGCCGGGATAGCGAAACGACCGCGAGACCGTGATGGTCGAGACGCCGGCCTTAAGCGCCACATCCTCAAGCGTTACCCGCCCCGTGCTGGAAGCTCTGGCTTTGGGGTTTGTCGCGCTCTTGATCAAAAGTCACTCCGTAGTTGGATCATCCAAGGACAGCGCTAACAGAGTCTGGACTCTTCGCAGTTGCCAAAGCGGCCCGGCCGAATCAGCGTGATGCGAAGCGCGAATACGCAATACAGTTAAATCTAGAGGGCTAAATAGTCGGTTCTGTCAATTCATTGCCTGTGAATGCGCGTGCGCTTCTGTATTGCTGGCCGTTTGTCTCTAAACATCGTATACTCATTGTATTCGTTGTAGATGCGCAATATCGCAGGTGCGACTATCCGGCGGGCTCTGGACATAATCGGACGTTGAAACCGCCATAACCACGGTTTTCATATGTAGGTTTTTATGTTAGCGCTGTCATTAAAAGATAATGTGGGAGGATACAATGCGAGTGCTGTTAACCGCTACCGTGTGCGCGTTTCTGTCCGTCATTTTGCCGTTAGAGGCAGGCGCCGCCGCCCCGAAGCCGGCCTCACAGTCGGCCTATGAGATCGCCCCGGACGATCCGCGCGCCATCCGTGTCCAGGCCAAGGGCGACGGGATTGCCGACGACACGGCCGCCATCCAGGCGGCGATCGACAAGGCCAAGGGCGGCGGCATCGTCTTTCTGCCGTCGGGCCGCTATCGCCTGACCAGCAGCCTGAATGTCTGGCCGGCGGTGCGCATCTTTGGTGTCGGCCTCAAGCGCCCGGTCTTCGTCCTCGCCGACAATACGCCGGGCTTCCAGACAGGCGTGGCTTCGATGATCGTCTTCACCGGTGATGACCAGTACAATGTCGGCAAGGTGCCTGTGCCGGTGCAAAGCTTCGTGCCCTACAGCGAAACCATTCGCGACGCCAATTCCTCGACCTTCTATTCGGCGATGAGCAATGTCGATTTCGAGATTGGCCAGGGTAACCCGGCCGCGACGGCGGTGCGGTTCCGCCTGGCGCAGCACGCGTTTCTCAGCCACATCGACTTTCACCTGGGTTCAGCGCTGGCCGGCATCTATCAGGCCGGCAATGAGGGCGACAATTTGCGCTTTTTCGGCGGACGCTATGGCATCCTGACCGAAAAGACCTCGCCCGCCTGGCAATATACCCTGCTGGACTCGGAGTTCGACGGCCAGTCCGAAGCCGCCATCCGCGAGCACGAGGTCCGTCTGACCCTCGTCAATGTCAGGTTCCGCAACACCAAGACCGGTATCGAGATCGACGAAGGCTACAGCGACTCCCTCTGGGGTAAGGATGTCCGCTTCGAAAACCTGTCGAATGCTGCCGTCGTCATCAGTAATGAGAACAGCGTCTTTACCCAGGTTGGCTTCGATAATGCCCAGGCCAAGGACGTGCCGGTCTTCGCCAGGTTCCGCGAAAGCGGCAAGACGGTGGCTGGCAATGGACCGGCCTACATCGTCAAAAGCTTCACCCATGGCCTGACCCTCCCGGCTCTAGGGGCCACAGGGACGTTCGAAACGCGCGTCGACGCCAGGGCGGTCGCAAAACTGCCCGCTGCGCGCCCTGCGGCGCTTAAGCTGCTGCCGGCGGTCAAGCAGTGGAAGAGCGCCCGTGACCTGGGGGCCAAGGGGGACGGCGTCGCGGATGACACGGCGGTATTGCAGGCGGCGATCGACAAAAATCGCGTCGTCTACTTGCCGGCGGGCCATTATCGCGTCAGCGACACTTTGCGCCTTAGGCCGGACAGCGTGCTGATCGCGCTCCACCCCAGCCTGACCCATATCTTCATCGAGGACAGTACGCCGAACTATCTGGGTGTCGGCGGTCCGAAGGCGCTGCTCGAAAGCGCCAAAGGCGGCAACGCCATCCTGTTCGGCTTCGGTCTTTATACCGGTGCCTACAATCCCCGCGCCGCAGCCCTTGTCTGGATGGCGGGCGAAAGCTCGATGGTCAGCGACGTCAAGATTCAGGGCGGAGGCGGGACGCGCCTGGCAAACGGCAAGCGCATGGATATGTCGGACCCGAAGAACCGCTGGGACGGCCAGTATCCGAGCATCTGGGTCAAGGACGGCGGCGGCGGCACCTTCGTCTCAGTGTGGACGCCCAATACTTTTTCGCAGGCTGGCCTGTATGTCACCAACACCAAGACGCCCGGCTACGTCTACCAGATGTCCGCCGAGCACCATGTCCGCGCTGAGATCGTGCTCGATGGCGTCGAAAACTGGGAATTCCTGGCGCCGCAGACCGAGCAGGAGGTGCGCGACGGCCTCGACGCCCTGTCCACCGAGATCCGCAATTCGCGCAACATCCTGTTTGCCAACTATCACGGCTACCGCGTGACGCGGTCGCTGAAACCCGCCTATGCCGCGGTCAAGCTTTACAATGCGTCGGACATCCGCTTCCGTAATGTCCACGTCAACGGCGAAAGCGGTTATGCCACTTGCGACGACGCCGGCTGCACGACCTACCTTCGCGCCAGCAAGTTCCCGTTCGAGAACGCTATCGTCGACGTCAACAGCAAGGCCGAGGTCCGTGAACGCGAATTCGCCGTGCTCGATGTGCCTGCGACGCCCAAAGTGGTGCAGCCTGACACGTCCAATGTCAAAAAGGTAGAAGGCGGTTTCTATTCGATCTCGGGGGCGGCGGTCGCAAGCGACGGCACGCTCTATTTCGTCGAGCGCCAGTTCCACCGCATCTATAGCTGGTCTGCCAAGTCGGGCCTGTCGATCGTCCGCGACGCACCGCTCGATCCGGTCAACCTGGCGGTGGCGAAGAATGGCGACATCCTCGTCCTGTCGTCGGAAGGCCCCGCCGGCAATGTCTATAGCTTCAATCCCAAAGTAGCCGGGTTCGATATGGCGCTGGTGGCAAAGACGCCGGTAGCGGCCCATAACGGCGCCCGGACGCTGCTGCCCGGCAACTTCTGGAACAATGGCGAGTTCCGCGACCAGCTCGATCCGAAAACCCTGCGCTTCACGACCCTGGCCGAGCTGTTCACGAAGGACATCCAGGCGGCCAAGACGCATGAATATGTCTCGCCCGATGGCAGCCTGGTCCTGCCGGCCTTCCGGATGCTGCAGCAGGGGCCGACCAATCACCTGGGCTGGCGCTGGTCCGATACGCTCCAGACCTATGGTTTCACGAGCGGCAAGGTCGGCGAGCGCGTTGTCTTCACCAACGGCTCGGAGAACAAGACCTATAGCGGCGTGATCGCCGAAGGCGGCGCGGTCAGCGACCTCAAGGTCATCGCCGATCGCGGTGGTGAAAGCGCGGTCAAGGGCCCTGACGGCAAGCTCTACGTCGCCAATGGCCAGGTCTTTGTTTATGACAATGCCGGCAAGGAGATCGGGCGGATCGACACGCCGGAACGGCCGCTGCAACTGATCTTCGGCGGTCCGGATATGCGGACCCTGTTCATCCTCAGTCATCACGGTCTATATGCGGTCGAGCGATAGGTAAGCCTATGTGCAACGGAATTTACAAAAAAATGCGCCGGACGTAGCTGGACCATCCTTATGGACCGCCGGCGTGTAACTACATTTGTGCATATTCGCGCACCGGCCTTGACCCGCAGCGATCCTGTCAACGGTCCCGTCACTATGCGGCGTTCGGTGTCTCGCAGTGAACCAAGGGTATGGTGGCCTGCCATGCAAGCGCGTTTTGGTTGATCAAGGCCGGCGGCGCCGATCGGTAAACGCATCAAGGCTGCCGGACGTAAACCAGGGACGGGGCTTCACGAATGAAGGTGTCGAGGACGCCATCGGCGACCTTGACCGGCCCGTCGACCCGGACGGCGCCGGGGATCGAGTTTATGGCTTCGGCGCGCCTGGCCAGGGTTTCGGCCTCGGCGAAGAGGCGAGTCGCGGTGTCACCGCTATTATCCAAGGCGGCGCGCAGGCCGCTGACCGTCAGACCGAGTGCGCGTCCCCAAAGCTCGGTTGCGTCGAGCCAGGGCTTGGCCTCGGCGGCGAAGCCCGGCACCACCACGCCCGCGCGGATCAGGTCGGGAGCGGCTGCCAGGTCGTCCGCCACAGCCGCAAGCCTTGCCAGAGCTTCATCCCGCTCAGCCTTGGTGCCGGCCGCCAGCGCGTCGCGGGTTTGGTCGATCAGCGCCCTAAGGCGCGGGGCTTGGGGCTGCCACGGATGTGTGCCGAAGGTCGGGGCCAGATGCTGGGTGTCGAAGAAGGTAAGCAGCGCTGCCGTCACCCGGGGATCGCCACCGGCCAGGTATCGCGCCGAAGCATGCCAGGTGCGCTCGGCGTTATAGTCCTTGTCGTTCCAGGCAAAGGCGACCAGCCCCATGACGGCAGGACGGCTGGCGGCCTCCTGGTTCATCGGATTGGAGACGATGCCGCTCAGTTCACCCGACAGCCCGCCTTCGCGGCGGTCATAAGGGGCCAGCAGCAGGCGACCGGCCGATTCCTTATAGTCATTGACCGGATAATTGTCCCACAGGAGCGTCTTGCGGCCGAACGCCTTGGTCGCATTGGCCGCGTCCTTGACAGAGATCGACGGTGGCACGACGTCGGTGCCCGTCCACTGCACGGCCACGCGCGGGTCGAGCTCGGCGCGTAAGGCCGTCTTGTATGGACTTTCGGTCGTGTTGTAATATTCGGTCGGCACCATCATCAGCGAGCCGCGGTCGTTGGCGGCCACCAGGTCGGCCTGGACGGCGTTGAGCAACTTTGCCTGGGCACTGGCCGCGGCCTTTTCGCCAGGTGCGCCGAAGGCAGCCTCGTCACCCGCGCAGTTCCACTTGGTGTACTCGATATCGTCGAGCGCAATATAGAAGCTGCGCACGCCGATGCCGCGCAGGGTCCTGAACTTGCGGCGGATGGCTTCGAGGTCCGCCGGGTCAGAATAGCAGATGGTCGGCCCCGGCGAGAGAGCATAGACGAAATTGACGTGCTGGCGGTTGGCGACCTCGACCAGGGTTCCCAAGCCTTTCAGAGTCTCGGCGGGATAGTCATCACGCCACTTGTCGCGCGCGAAGACCTCATCCTTGGGACTGTAGATGTAGGTGTTGGCCTTCATTCCGGCCAGGAAGGTAATGTGGTCGGCGCGTTCGGCCATCGACCATGGCTTGCCATAAAAGCCTTCAATGGTGCCGCGCACCGGCATGGCTGGATGGTCGGTGACCGTGATGGCGGGCAGTGTGCCCTCGTGGGCAATCTGCCGCAGGGTTTGTGCCGCGTGGTAGAGGCCGTCGGAGTCCTTACCGGCCAGCACGATCAGCGCGCCATTATCCACGGCTGCGGTGGCCAGCACGTAACCTTCGTCCTGGGCCGGCGCGGTTGCCTGGACGCGAGCCAGAGCACTCACCAGCACCGGTGTATCGCCGGCGCCGAGTACGACATAGGTGGCGTCAAGCGAGGCGGGCAGGCGGTTAGCCGTATGAATGTGCTCGACGCCGGCCCGGGTGAGCGTCTGACGCACCAGAGCATCTGTCCCGGCGTCGGACTTGCCGGCCTGGACAAGCACGACGGTCTTGCCGAGCACCAGCTCCTTGCCGGTCAGTTTCGCGGCGACAGGCGCGGGAAAGATGGCGGGCAATGTTGCGGCGCTGGCGGGCGCCGTAATGGATGTGGCCGTGCAGGACAACAGCGTCAGGAGGCCATAGAATACCGGGGATGCGCGCATGAAGGGCCTCGTCGTCCTGTCGTAAAGGTCATATCCACTTCTATATTTTTAATACCAATCGGACGCAAGCCGATAAACTAATAACGGAGGCTGTCGAGCACCTGGCCGTGCGTCGGCATCTTGTCCACGGTTCGCCGGACAGCCGTCGCCAGTTGCCCCAGCGTATGGTCGACCGCGGCCGCTTCGTGGATGTCGGCCAGGGTATCATAGCCCGTCGGCAAGGCATTCTGGCCGATCAGGACGGCAAGCCAGCTGGCCGGCTGAAACAGCTCGCCAGGCGAAAGCACGATCCGCGAACTGCTGCGGAAGTGCTCCATTTTGTAGGCCAGGCTGTCCGGCACATCCATGGATTTGCAGTACTGCCAGAACGCGGAATCCTCGCGGTCCGTCGTCTTGTAATGCAGGATGATGAAATCGCGGATCGACTGGTACTGGTTTTCCATCACGCGGTTGTACTGTTCGCTCAGCAGCGGACTGAACGTCCGGTCGGGCCAGTAGTCGAGCAGTTTGACGAGACCCGAATGGATCAGGTGGATGCTGGTCGATTCCAGCGGCTCGAGGAAGCCTGACGACAGACCGATGGCGACGACGTTCCGGTTCCAGCTTTGCTTGCGGCGGCCCGTCTGGAAGCGCAGGAATTTCGGTTCGGCCAGGGGTTTCTGGTCGAGCGTTTCAAGAAGCAGGCTGCCGGCCTCATCATTCTCCATAAAGCCCGATGAAAAGACATGACCATTGCCGATACGGTGTTGCAGTGGAATGCGCCACTGCCATCCGGCCGTATGGGCTGTTGAGCGCGTATAGGGCGTTATCGATGGGGCGCTTTCACTGGGTACAAAGGCGGCGCGGTCGCACGGCAGCCAGTGGCTCCAGTCGTCGTACCCGCTGTTTAGCGTTTTTTCGATCAGCAGGCCCGACAGGCCGGAGCAATCGATGAAGAACTCACCGTCGACCGTCTGGCCGTCCTCCAGATGCAGGCTGGTGACGCGGCCACTGTCCGCGTCCTGCCCGACGGAGCCGATCCGGCCTTCGACCCGGCGCACGCCGCGCGCTTCGGCGTAACGGCGAAGAAACGCGGCGTAGAGGCCGGCGTCGAAATGGTAGGCATAGGCCAGCTCCGATAGCAGCGAGCCGTCGCGTGGTGGGATGCTGAACCGGTCGGCGCGGGCCGCCATGGCGTTCAGCGAATAGGTCTCGAAGTCTTCGACGTGCCCTTCAAGGCGCCGGCGCGTCAGATAGTGCTCGAAGCCGGTGCGGCCGATAGGCGTACCGATATTGCCGAAGGGATGGATGTAGCTTGTCCCGATCTTGCCCCAGTTGACGAACTCGATCCCCAGCTTGAACGTCGCCTGGGTGGCTGAGATAAAGTCGCGTTCGTGAATTTCCAGAAGCCGGTTGAAACGCCGGATGGCGGGGATGGTCGCCTCGCCGACGCCGATCGTGCCGATCGCATCGGATTCGACCAGGGTGATGTCGATCAGCTTGCCTTTGAATGTTTGCGACAACAGGGCGGCCGCCATCCAGCCGGCGGTGCCGCCGCCGACGATCACGACCCGTTGCAAGTTCAATCCCTCTTGCCCCCGCGGCATAGGTTACCGACCCAACTGGGCTTCGAAGTCGATCGGGTCGATGATCAGCGGCGGGAAGCGGCCCTTCATCAGCACATTGTCTATGGCTTCGCGCGCATAGGGCAGCAGGACTTCGGGACACAGCGCGCCGACGATGCGGTCATAGGCTGAGCCTGACGTTTCGGCGATCTGGAAGATGCCGGCCTGGATCGCCTCGATCATGAAGGCCGTGCGCCCGGCGCTGGTGGCGACGATCGACAGCGTCAGAACGACCTCGGTCAGGTTGCCTGGAATGGCTTCGTGCTGGGTCTTCATCTCGACCTTGATCTGGGGCTGCCATTCCTGGGTGAAGATGGCGGCGCCGGAGGGCGCCTGAAAAGACAGGTCTTTCAGATAGATTTGGCGAATGTGAAAGGGTCTGGGCACGATGAAACCTCAGGCGGTAATGGGGCCGTCGAGATCGAAAACCGTCTCTCCGGGCTGGACATAGTCGAGTATCAGGTGGATGCGGCCTTCCGTACCGGCATTGCGGACGGAATGAGTGCGGCGGTTATTAATCTCCCACAACTGGCCTTCGGGCATGTGGAACCGCAACTGGCCGACGCAAAACAGGCTGTCCGGATTGGAGATGACGGGCAGGTGAATCCTGTGGCAGCGCTTGAGCGACTCGCCCTCGTCGATGTGCGGCTTGATCTCCGCGCCGGCGGGCAAGCGGGTCAGGATGGCGCGGATGAAATAGCCGGGGCCGTGCCGCTCGGCGACGCGACGCTGGCGCAGGGTCTGGAGATAGAACTGCCGGATATGCGCCATGACCGGCTCAAGCATCGGTTCGAAGTCGGCAAAGGCTGCGTGATGCGTCGGATCGGTGTGGCGGAAATCGGAGTCGGCGATCAGCTTGATCGTCTGGGTGCTGGCATGGGCGTTAAAGGCCTTTTGCCGGCTGCCGTCGGCGTTCCAGTCATCGTCACCGAGCGCGGCGACGGTCGAACGCAATGCGGATATGTCGAACTGGCCCAGTTGTTGGGCGTCATAGGCAAAATTCATCGAAAGACCGCAACAGCAGCGTACTTCATAAAAACTACGCACATGTAGATACCAATGTCCATATAAATCATGACCTTTGCGCCGGGTAGGATATCAGGCGTCGCCGAAGCGATAGCCATACGTGTCTATGACGCTACGGTCCATCTCAGCGACCAGGGCCTGCATTTCCGGCGTATAATAGTAGGTGTAGGCATCGTGCCGGCTGGTATTGAGGTCAGGCGTGGCCTTCAGAAAGCGGTGCATACGGATGGTTTCGGACGCGCCGAGCCCTAAAGGCGCCTCCGCCAGCGACTGCCGAAGCGTTTCCGTCCGCAGGACCAGGGGCGCCGCCGCACCGGCATAGAGACGGTCGTGCAGAAAGCTGTAGAAACCGCGCCCGCTGCAGGAGATCCTGGCGATGCAAGCCTTGGTCAGATTTAGGCCGTAATTGACGAAGCTTTCCGGGAAGGCGTCCGACAATTGCCGGATGCGCGGGGCATTGCTTTCCACCGTCACCAGGTTGCGGATCGTGGTGGCGAAATCCGCCGTGCCGCCATCGCTGCAGATGAGAAAGAGCGGATTGGGCCGTTCCTGGCCCTGCTGGAAATGATACCAGGAGACATAGTAGGCCCAGGGGTTGCGTATCGTGCCCATGACAGGCAGTGCCCTGAACGGCTCGGGAATTTGACTGTAAGGCAGGTGGTAGCCGATCCGCCGGGCCGAGGGCACGCAGGTCATCAGCATCTGGTTGACGTAGGTGCCGCCGGACTTATGCAGATGCAGGAAGACGAAGGTGTCGCAGACGATCATTGCGGCCCGGTCAGGTCACAAAGCCAAGTTCGCGCAGGCGGGCGTGCAATGGCGCCAGCTGCGCCTCGTACTTCTTCCACGCACCTACACCCTGGCCATTGATCGGGTTGCGGACCTGAACGGCGCTGGCGGTGGAGACGCCACCCTTGGCCTCGTGCGGCCTCAGGCAGCCCTCTTCGAACGGCAGGCCGCAGGCGGTGAGCAGACGTCGGATTTCGCCTTCGGGGTCCTGGATCAGACCTTCAAGCGAGATCCGCACCAGGCCATCGCCGAGAATGTCCTGCCAGTGGGCCATGAGGTCGCGGAAGTGGCGATAGTGTTCCGCCAGGTCGTCCTGCGCGTAGGACCAGCCATAGGCGCCGGTGAACAGGACCTTGTAGCAGCCGAACAGGGCGTCCATCGGGTTGCGGTCCAGCGCGATAATGACCGCATCGGGGAAGGCGCGGCGGATCAGACCGGCATATTCGTGGTTGGACGGCAGCTTATCGATGACATAGGGGCTTCCGTCGTGGAGGAAGGCGGTCTCGCGTGTATAGGCTTCGGCGATGTCGAGCGGATCAAGCGCTGTCGCCGCTTCGATGACGGCGGGCGCCAGGCGCCGCGCGCCGGGGACGTTGGCCAGGCGGTGGGTCACGATGCCGAAGGTCTTCAGCTCGCCCAGGGCCTGGACCTGGCTGTGGGCCGTCAGGATGCGTTCGACCAGGGTCGTGCCTGACCGCGGCAGGCCGACGATGAAGATGCGCTTTGGGCCGCTGCGCAGGCGTGTGTCGGATTGGGTGCTGAACGCCTCGGTCGGAAGGTATTTGCGCCACGCGGCCACGGTCTCCGCCTCTTCTTCCGGCGACCAGGCCTCGATCTTGCGCCCCAGTTCGGCGCCAACCGTCAGGCAGTCCCAGGCGGCATCAAGCTCGCCGATGTCGTCATATTCTTTAAAGAGTGTGTAGGCGACGCGGCACGCTTCGAGGCTGGAGTGGCAGGTCAGGCCTTCCAGTATGGCGATGTGATTGTCGCCGACCGTCCAGCGCCGCAGGTTGGCCAGGTTGTAATAGGCGGCGATCGGCGGGGTAGGGGACAGCGCGATCGCCTTGTTGAAGGCGGCCTCGGCCTGCGTGATATCGCCCAGGGTCCGCCAGGCGCTCCCGAGATTGTACCACGACTCGGCGTGGTTCGGATCGATGCCGGTGGCTTTCAGCGCGCAGGCCAGGGCCTCGTCGTGCAACCCGCCGTGTGTAAAGGTATAGCTGACGCGGACCAGACTCGGCACGTCGTTCAGACCGATGGCGACAGCCGCCCGCGCGCAGGCGATGGCTTCGGCCATGCGCCCCTCGCTGACCAGCGGCTTGCCGCGCAGTGCCAGCATCTGGGCGCGCGTCGTCGAGTTACGCGGCGCGCATTCGGCAGCCTTTTGGAAAGCGGCCTCGGCGTCCGCCATCTGGTCGAGGGCGCAGGCGGCTGTTCCTCGCAGCCACCAGCCTTCGGCCGATGTTGGGTGGGTAGCAGTGGCAATTTTCGCGGCATTGAAGGCGGCGGGCATGTCCGAGCGCCGCATCGCTTCGTGGGCCGTCCGGATCGCGGTCGTCAGGCCTGCCATTCGGCACTCCACTCTCTAAACGGCGGTTTCACGATTGGCGGGTCCTGTTGTCCTGTGCCGAAGACGTCATTCGCATCCGTGGCCGGAGAATGTTATGACATCTTTTGGTCGTGTCAACAGGCCCTGCGCCACCCTTACGGCAGCATTCCGGACCTCCAGAGTGACAAGGAAGCAACAGCGTCGGAATTCTCTGCATTAGGACCAAATTTTCGAACGGCGCCCCGCAGACAATAGGCAAAACGAAGCAATATTCTGTTTTATAATATTTTTTTATTGGCGTGCTCATTTTTAAAGGTCATGACATCGCTGTCTTTTGGTATTGTATTCACGTGAAATATGACATGATCACAAAACTTACAATTTGACGTTTTTGGATTTTTATATGTACAAAATATTTCAGCAGTGGATGCGGTTGTGAGTCCAATGGTCCTATCATTGGTGCTGTGAACACGGGCAACTGCCAAAACATGGGATGCAGCTCTTACGAGGGCATGTGGAGATTAGGGAATGAGAACAAAAACAAAGGCGTTGATCACGACGGCTCTGGCCGGGGCCCTGGTTGCGGGCAGCGTGTATGCGCAGGACGCCACCACCACCGCTACCACGAGCGATGCTGCTTCGGACGAAGTTGTCGTCGTGGGCGTTCGCAAGAGCCTGCAAAAATCGCTGTCCGTCAAGCGCCGTGCCTCGGCGCACATTGATGTCATCACCGCGGAAGACGTCAGCAAATTCCCTGATGTCAACGTGGCGGAATCGCTGTCGCGTCTGCCGGGCATTACGGTTGACCGTTCGGGTGGTGGTGAGGGTGAAAAGATCGCCATCAACGGCATCAATTCCCGCCTGATCAATGTCACGCTCAACGGCAATCCGATGGCGACCGCGACGACGGGCGCGAACAACCAGGACACGGGCCGCAGCTTCAACCTCGGCAACCTGGCGCCGGAACTGATCGGTGACGTTCAGGTCTACAAGACGACCGAAGCGCGTCTCGATGAAGGCGGCATCGGCGGCACCATCATCGTCAATTCGCGCAAGCCCTTGTCTCTGCCGGCCAACACCCTGTCGGTCGCCTTCAACTACAACCAGAACCAGCGGAACAAGGAAAGTGACCCGCGTTATTCGCTGTTCTACTCGACCAAGGATGACAGCGGCCGTTTCGGCGTCCTGTTTAATTATTCTTATAACAAGGCAGTCCTGGGCTCCGGCTCGGTTTCCACGGCCTATCAGGATGTGTGTAATGCATCGCGCTGGGGTGGCTGTACGTCCGGCGCGTTTACGACCCCGGCTTCGCTGCCGACGGTCTCGAGTGGCCCGGCCCTGAAGCCCGGCATGCTGGTGCCGCAATATCTGTGGCTGCAGTCGTCGATGCAGAACCGCGAACGTCAGACCGGTCAATTGGCCCTGCAATTCCGCCCGACCGAGGACTTGGAATTCAACCTGACGGGCACGACGATCCAGAGTGACTATTCCAGCTATTCGCAGACCTTCCAGACCGACCTGAGCGTCAGCTGGAACGAGGGCGAAGCCTGGGATGCCCGCACCAGCGGCGGCGCGGTCATCAATCCGACCAAGATGACCTCCGTAACGACCAACGAAAATGGCGTCACCGGCGGTACCGGCCGCGTCGCCATTCGCATGGACGAATATTACAAGAAGTCCAACCTGACGACAGACACCATCAACTTGGAAACGCGCTGGACGCCGGGTGACTGGGACTTCATCGCTAATATTGGTACGTCGAAAGCCATCGGTGGCGTGCAGCCCGAATATTTCCTCAGCTTCTACGGCAATACGTCTGCGTCCTGGGCCATTACCCCGGACGGCGCGACGCTCAACCTGGCGACGCCGGCGACCAACCCAGCCATCTTCAAGACACGCCGCCAGGGACAGCAGGCCGGCTTCGTGAAGACGGCGGAATCGCTCGACCAGTATGACTACGTCAAGTTTGATGCCAAGCGTTACGTTCAGTGGGGCCCGGTCACCGAGCTACTCTTTGGCTTCAAGCACCAGAAGCACATCAGCGAGAACACGCCACACTTCTTCAACACGACCTTCCTGCAAACCGGGTCGATGTCGGACTTCGACACCTATATCAGCGACCCGGTTCTGGTTGATGGTCTGGGGTCTGAAGGTGACCTGAAGTCGTTCGTCGCCATGACCCAGCAGGCCGTGATCGATTACTCGGTCGCCAACAAGTCCCCCGGCAACGCCAATGGCGACTATCGCGATGCCGGCAATCTGTGGGACACGACGGAAACGACCACTGGCGCCTACGTCCAGGCGAACTTCCGCCATGGCAAGTGGCACGGCGATGTCGGTGTCCGCTACGCCAAGACGGAAAATGCCCAAACCTATCGCTCCACCATGGACTACTATCCTTGGTCGGAAGAAATGATCTCGATTGATCGCAGCTATGACGACTTCCTGCCATCGTTCAACGCAGCCTACGATCTGACCGACGACATGATGATCCGCTTCTCGGCCGGAAAGGTCATGTCGCGTCCGACCTTTGCCGACATGTCGGGCCAGGTCGAGTACAGCCTCGACCGCTATTCGACCGTCGGCACCACTTCGGGCGGCCCGGCCAATGATTTCTTCGGCGGCAGCGGCGGCAATCCGGATCTCCAGCCGTACCGCGCCACCAACTATAGCGCGTCGTATGAATGGTATTTCGCGCCGAACAGCCTGTTCAATATCGACCTGACCTACAAGGACGTCGAAAGTTACATCGTTCGCAAGTACACCTTCGTCGATGTGACCTTGCCGGAAAGCGCGCTCAACTACTGCCTGGGCACGGTTGGCCGCGTATGTAACCGCGTCGAAAAGATGCTGATCAACGCGCCATTCAACGGCAACAACGCCAAGATCCCCGGCGTGTCGGTCGGCTGGCAGGGCGATATCGCCTACGGTTTCGGCGTCCAGGCGAACGTGACCTGGCTTGGCGAAGAGTACGAAGCGTTCGTCGATAAATACAATCCGACGCCAGCAAAGATGCCTATGCCGTACCTGTCGAAGTGGAGCTATACGGTCTCGCCCTACTATGAGAAGGGCCCGATCCAGGCACGCGTCTCCTATACTTTCCGTTCGAAGTATACGACCGCCATCGGAACCGAGAGGACTGCGCCGTCCTATGTCGACGGCTGGGGCCAACTCGATGCCTCTGCGTCGTATAACGTGAACGACCAGTTGTCGTTCAACGTCGCGGCGCAGAATATCCTGGACGACATGCAGCATCCTTATACCACCGGCGGTTTGCCGCTGGCCTGGAGCAAGTACGGCACGCGCGTCACTTTCGGCGTGACCTACCGTATCCGCTAATCCGTATCCGTACCCCTGGCGCCCCTTCTCCTTCCCGGAGGGGCGCCGCCTTCCTGAAACCGCCGCCACTCCCATAAGGCGGGCCCGTCCAGGCAATGCTCCATGTTGCCGATGTGCCCCGCCCGAAATTCCGGGTTTTTGTGTGTTTGTCCGGTCGAGTGTGAAAGTTCAGGGAAACGGCTGTGCCCGGAGGGATTGGTGATCCCCCGACATCCCTCCGGGCGCCGCCATAGTTCAAGTAGTGTTCGCGTCTGATAGCCTATCCCCGGACTGTTTCAGCTTGGTGTTTACGGCCCGGTTTCTTACCAGGCTTCACACTGAAACTTTTTTATTGACGCCGCCGCGCCATGGGAGCCGTTTCGGAGTCTGGCTGGACCGCACACTGCCGGCAAACTCTGGAGACGCACGCATGACCCCCGACACCCCCCGTTTCTCACGCCGTAACCTGCTCAGCGGCCTTGCCGCCGTCAGTCTGATGGGGACGGGTCTGGCCGTACCGGCGCGCGCCGCCTCAAACGACAACACGACGCCCGATCAGCGCGACCAGGCCTGGCAAAGGGCCGTCCAGAAGTTCACACCCGAGCGTAAGCGCTGGCTTTCCGCAGTCGAGAAGGGCGGCCGTGACGGCCCCTTCCGGCCCGACTGGGGCTCCTTGCAGGGTTTTACCTGCCCGCAATGGTATGCCGACGCCAAGTTCGGCATCTTCATCCATTGGGGCGTCTATTCGATCCCGGCCTTTGGCGGTGAATGGTACTCCCGCAACATGTACATGAAGGGCAATCCGGCCTACGACCACCATATCAAGACCTACGGGCCGCAGACAGAGTTCGGCTACAAGGACTTCATCCCGATGCTGAAGGCCGAAGCCTTCGACGCCGGTGATTGGGCGAAACTGTTTGCCGATGCCGGCGCCCGCTATGTCGTGCCGGTCGCCGAACACCACGACGGCTTCTCGATGTTCGATAGCAAGCTGTCCGACTACACCGCCGTCAAGATGGGGCCCAAGCGCGACGTGCTGGCCGAAATCTCCAAGGCCGTGCGCGCCGAAGGGCTGCACTTTGCTCTGTCGTCGCACCGCGCCGAAAACAACTGGTTCTTCGATGAAGGCCGTAAAGCCCCCTCGGACGTCTCCGATCCCGCCAATGCCGGCCTCTATGGTCCCGCCCAAAGCCGCATCCTGGGGGCAGGGGGCGATGCCGATCTGTTCGGCGACTATACCCACGTGTCTGAGGCCTGGCTCGACGACTGGCTGGCACGCCAGGCCGAGCTGGTCGAAAAGTATGATCCGGAACTGGTCTATTTCGACTGGTGGGTTGGCCAGCCGGCCTTCCGCGAAGCCATGCCGAAATTCCTGGCCTGGTATTACAACAAAGGCGTGCGCGAAGGCTCTTCCGCCATCGTCAACTACAAGCTGGGTGGTTTCGCCGACAATACCGGCGTGCTCGATATCGAACGCGGCCAGGCGCCCGGCATCCGCAAGGATGTCTGGCAGACCTGCACCTCGATCAGCGACAAGTCGTGGGGCTACATCGAAAACGACACTTTCAAGTCGCCGGCGCAGCTGGTCCACCTGCTGGCCGACGTGGTTTCGAAGAACGGCAACCTGCTGCTCAATGTCGGCCCGCATCCCTCAGGCCGCATCCCCGACGGCGCACGCGATACGTTGATGCAGATGGGCGCGTGGCTGAAGGTGAATGGCGAGGCCATCTATGGCGCACGTCCCTGGGTCACGTTTGGCGAAGGCCCGACCGAGACGGCGTCTGGCAGCTTTGCGGAGAGCAAGTCGCGCTCCTATACGGCGCAGGACTTCCGCTTCACCGTCAAGGACGGCGTGCTGCACGCCATCCAGATGGCATGGCCGGAAGAGGGCTCCGCGACCATCACCTCGATCCGCAGCGACTATCCGGTCAAGCGCGTCAGCCTGCTGGGCACGGACGCGCCTGTAACCTTCCGTCAGGATGCTTCGGGCCTGGTCATCACACCACCGCCCAACGCGCCACGTCAGCTGGCCTATGTCTACCGCATCGAAACGCGTTGATTGAAATGGGCGCCGGGCCCGTTTCGTCACACTCCAATCTCCACTGAGGCCGTGCCATGTCGAAACCCGTATCCGGAAGCCTGCTATCCATGACTCTCTTTCTACTGTCTGCGGGCGGTACCCTTGCGGCTGCCCCCGAAGTGCAAAAGGTCGACACTGGCTGGAGCTTTCGTCTGGCGCCGGACGATGCGGCACGCGCCGATCATCCGTGGGCGGCGCAATGGATGAAGGCCTCCGTGCCGGGCACGACGCAGAGCGATCTTCTGGCGCTGAAGAAGCTGCCCGACCCCTACGTCTCCGATAACGAAGCCAAGGTGCAGTGGGTTGGCCTGTCCGACTGGCAGTACCAGACGGAAATCACCGTCAGCGAAGAGACGCTGAAGCGCGACCACGTCGAGCTGGTCTTTGACGGGCTCGACACCTTTGCCGAGGTCTCGGTCAATGGTGTGAAGGTCCTGGCGGCCAACAACATGTTCCGTGGCTGGCGCGTGCCGGTCAAGGGCGTACTGAAGGCAGGCGTCAACATCATCACGGTCGACCTCGACTCGCCGCTCAAAAAGATGAAGCCGCTGGTCGCCGGCATGCCGTATGTCATGCCGGGCGCCTACGACTCGCTGTTCGGCGATGAGCCGCTGGGGCGCAACTCCTCGACCTATGTCCGCAAGGCCGGCTATCACTATGGCTGGGACTGGGGGCCGCGCATCGTCACGCTCGGCGTCTGGAAACCGGTCAAGCTGGAGGCGTGGGACAATGCCCGCCTGGCCGATTTCCATGTGGCGCAACTGCATCTGGATGACAAGGTTGCGGCGCTGAACGCGTCCTTCGATATCCAGTCGGACAAGGTCCAGACCGTCCGCGTCCGCACCGACATCACCGCACCCGATGGCACGGTCAAGACGGTGACGCAGGACGCAGCACTCTTTCCCGGCCTGACGCCGGTGGCCGTGCCGGTCCAGGTCGAAAACCCGCAGCGCTGGTGGCCGGTGGGGCTTGGCAAGCCCAACCTCTATACGGTCAAGGCGACCGTCTATCAGGGCGAAGAGGTTATCGGCGAATATACGCGCCGCATCGGCCTGCGTACGACGCAAATCCGCCGCCAGAAAGACCAGTGGGGTCAAAGCTTCGAGCTGGTGATCAACGGCGTGCCGGTCTTTGCCAAGGGCGCCAACCTGATCCCGTTCGATATGATCCCGACGCGCGTCACCCCGGCCCAGCAGGACCACATCCTGCAATCGGCCGTCGACGCCAATATGAACATACTGCGTATCTGGGGCGGCGGCACCTATCAGGACGATCACGTCTACGATAAGGCCGATGAACTGGGCCTGATGATCTGGCAGGACTTCATGTTCGGCGGCGCCATCATCCCTTACGATCGCGACTTCCGCGAAAATACCCGCGTCGAGGCGGTCGAGCAGGTCAAGCGCCTGCGCAACCATCCGTCGATCGTCATCTGGGCCGGCAATAACGAAGTCCAGACCGACTGGGAAAACTGGGGCGGCGGCACGGCCGAGCTGAAAAAGACCGCCACGCCGGAAGAGCGCGACCGCATCATTACCGGCATGGTGCGCATGTTCGACCAGGTGCTGCGCGGCGCGGTCGATCAGAATGCTCCGGGCACGCCCTATTGGGCGTCTTCGCCGTCGACCGACTATGATGGCCCCGCCGATCAGGACAGCGACGGCGACCGCCACTACTGGAGCGTCTGGGGCGGCAGCAAGCCGGTCGAGGAATATCTCAACGTCACGCCGCGTTTCATGAGCGAATACGGTCTGCAATCCTTCCCGGTGATGGCGACGATCCGCTCGTTCGCCACGGACAAGGACATGGCGCCGGAAGCTCCGGTCATGCGCGGTCACCAGAAGTTCGACAAGGGCAATGGCAATAAGCGCCTGATGCTCTACATCGAAAACAACTACGGTACGCCGAAGACCTTTGAGGACTTTGTCTACCTGTCGCAACTGATGCAGGCCGACGGCATCGAGCTGGCCGGGTTGCATCACCGCGCCATGCGGCCGCGCACCATGGGTTCGCTGTACTGGCAGATGAACGACGTCTGGCCGGGCGCATCGTGGTCGAGCATCGATTATTACGGCCGCTGGAAGGCGCTGAACTATCGCGCCAGGCGCTTCTATGCCCCGCTGGCGGTAGGCGCGCTGCGCCGTGATGGTGTAACGGAACTGAACCTGCTGTCCGACCTGACCGGCGACAAGGCAGTGACCTGGCGCGTGCGTGTCCTCGATTTCACCGGCAAGCCGATCCGTGAAAAGACCGGCCAGGCGGTGGTCAAGGCGATGACCAGTGTCGTCGCCGCCAAGTTCAGCGATGTCGATCTGTTCGACGGCGTCGAGCCGAAGTCGGCGCAGGCCGTGGTTGAACTGCTCGATGGCCAAACCGTCATCGCGAGGACCCATACTTACGCGACTGCGACCAAGGCGCTGAACTGGACCGATCCGAAACTGAGCTGGTCGCTCAAGCCGGTGGCTAGCGGCTTTGATCTTACCGTGTCCGCCAAGGCGGCAGCGCGCGGTGTCTGGATCGATACCGGCACGGTCAAGGCGCAACTCAGCGACAACAGCTTCGATCTGTCGGGCGGAGAAACGGTAACCGTCCGCGTACAGACGGATGCCTCGGCAGCGGCTGTGAAAAAGGCGCTGACAGTCAAGTCCTACTACAATTCCGCAAAGGTGAACTGATGCGCACGCGTCTGCTCTCCTGCCTGTTGGCCACGGCGCTGATGCCGCTGGCCGTCATGGCCAAGCCTGCCGCCAAGGACCCCGAGACGGTCATCAAGGAGATGACGCTGCCGGAAAAGGTGGCGCAGCTTCAGGCCACCGCACCCGCCATCCCGCGTCTTGGCGTCACGGGTTACAACTGGTGGAACGAAGGCCTGCACGGTGTGGCGCGTGCCGGCTGGGCGACGGTGTTTCCGCAAGCCATCGGTCTGGCGGCGACCTGGGACAAAGCCCTGCTGCATGACGTCGGCGATGTTGTGGCGACCGAAGCGCGCGCCAAGTTCAATGCCATTGGCGCCGATAAGGACCACGGCCGCTACCAGGGCCTGACCATCTGGTCGCCCAATATCAACATCTTCCGCGATCCGCGCTGGGGCCGGGGGCAGGAGACCTACGGCGAGGACCCGTATTTGGCCGGCGCGCTCGGCACCGCCTTTGTGCAGGGCCTTCAAGGGCCCGATCCGCTGCATCCCAAGACCATCGCCTCGGTCAAGCACTTTGCCGTTCATTCCGGTCCCGAAGCCGGCCGCCACGGCTTCGACGTCGACAGCTCGCCCTATGACCGCGAATCCACCTATCTTCCGGCCTTCCGTCAGGTGGTGACCGAAGGCGGGGCGCAGTCGATCATGTGCGCCTATAATTCGTTGCACGGCATCCCGGCTTGCGCGTCCACGGACCTGCTCGATAAGACCTTGCGCAAGGACTGGGGCTTCAAGGGGTTTGTCGTTACCGACTGCGACGCGGTCGAAGACATGTACGCCTTCCACTTCTACCGCTTAGAGCCAGAAGAAAACGCCGCCGAGGCGCTGAAGGCAGGCACAGATCTCAACTGCGGCAAGTATTACAGCCACCTCGAAGGCGCGGTGAAGCAGGGCCTGGTCACGGAAGGCCAGGTCGATACCGCTGTCCGTCGCCTGTGGACGGCGCGCACGCGACTAGGCCTCGACGGCGCCCCCAGTCCGTACCACACGATCGACGCCAGGCAGATCCACGCGCCGGAGGCTTCTGCGTTGGCGCTGAAGGCAGCGCGTCAGTCGATCGTTTTGCTGAAAAACGACGGCGTCCTGCCGCTGAAGACCGATGCGAAGATCGCGGTCGTCGGCCCCAATGCCGATACGCTCGAAGTCCTGCGCGCCAATTATCACGGGGCGCTGATCGATCCGGTGACGCCGCTTTCCGGCTTACGCAAGGCCTACAAATCGGTCGCTTACGCGCAAGGGGCTAATGTCGCCGAAGGCGTCGCTATTCCCATTCCGGAAACCGCCCTGTCGTCTGGCAATCAACCCGGCCTGAAGGGCGAGTATTTCGACAATCCGGATTTTAAGGGCAAGCCCGTCCTGACCCGCACCGACCGGACGGTCAATCTCGACCTGTACAATGTCGCGCCGGTTAAGGCCCTGGAAAACAAGCCCTACAGCATCCGCTGGACGGGCGAGATCACCCCGCCGGCGGCCGGTGACTACACACTGAAAATCTACATGGAACGCTGCTGGGAGTGCGACAACAAGCATGATGCCGTCGCGCTCTTTGTGGACGATAAGCCGGTCATCCAGGACCTTGGCGACGGCAAGACCTTAAGCGCCGACATTCGCTTCGATGACGCCAAACCGCGCAAGATCCGGCTTGAGTTCCGTCACGTCGGTGGCGACTGGGGTGTGCGCCTGCAATGGCAGGCGCCACAGGACGTTCAGATTACCGAAGCCCTTGCGGCCGCCAAGGACGCCGATGCCGTGGTCGCCTTTGTCGGCCTGTCGCCGGACATCGAAGGCGAGGAGCTGTCGATCCTGGTCCCCGGTTTCGATCGCGGCGATCGCACCGACCTCAGCCTGCCGGCACGCCAGGACGCCCTGCTGAAAGCGCTGAAGGCCACGGGCAAGCCGCTGATCGTCGTCAACCTGTCCGGCGGCGCCGTGGCGCTCAACTGGGCCAAGGACAATGCCGATGCGGTGCTGCAAGCCTGGTATCCGGGCGAGGCGGGTGGCACGGCCATCGCCGAAACCCTGACCGGCCAGAACAATCCGTCGGGCCGCTTGCCGGTCACTTTCTACCGGTCTGTGCAGGACCTTCTGCCGTTCATCGACTACCGCATGGACAACCGGACCTATCGTTATTTTACTGGCGAACCGCTCTATGGTTTCGGCTATGGCCTGTCCTACACGACGTTTGGCTACAGCAATATTCGCTTGTCAGAAAGCACAGTGGCGGCCGGGCAGGGGCTGAAGGTCACCGCGACCGTGACCAATACCGGTTCTGTTGCCGGTGACGAAGTCGCGCAACTGTACCTCACGCCCCCGGCCGATGCGCAGAAGCTGAAATACAGCCTGGCGGGGTTTACGCGCCTGCACCTCAAGCCCGGCGAAAGCCGCGACGTCACCTTCGACCTGACGCCGCGCGACCTGTCGACCGTCAGCCGCCGGGGCGAACGCGCCCAGCGGCCCGGCACCTACGGCGTCTTTGTTGGCGGCGGGCAACCCGGCCCTGACGGCGTCAGTAAGGACGTCACCGTGACGGGCACCCAAACCCTCCCGAAATAGTGAGTACCGAATGACTTCCCGCAGAGACTTTCTCGCTGCCATGACCGCGTTTTCGGCCGCCGCCGGTCTCATCCCCGCGGGCGCAGCGCTGGCCGCCAATCCGCGTTTCGGCATCGTCGGGAATGATTTCGTCCTCGACGGCAAGCCGCTGCACCTCATGGCCGGTGAGATGCACTATCCGCGCATCCCGCGCGAACTGTGGCGCGACCGCC
>CBFGPQ010000006.1:0-57401 GCA_965650705.1 uncultured Asticcacaulis sp.
GTGGCGCGCAAGCCGATCGAGGATATGGATGCCTACCGCAAGCGCCTGGAACAGCGCCTCGATCCGTCGGCGGGCTTCCTGCAGACCATCACTTCGGCCGTGCGTTCGCGTCCCTCAAAGCGCATCGTCTTTGCCGAAGGCGAGGACATCAGCGTCATCCGCGCCGCCCATGCCTTCAAGGCGCAGGGGCTAGGAACGCCTATTCTTTGCGGCCGGGAAAACCTGGTCGAAGCCAATATGCGCGCCGCCGGCATCGATCCCAAGGAAGAGGGCATCGAGATCATCAATGCCCGCCTTAGCCACCGCAACGCCGCCTATTCGCAGCTGCTGTACTCGCGTCTGCAACGCCGCGGTTACCTGAAGCGCGATGTCGACCGTCTGATCTATCAGGACCGCAACTCGTTCGCCGCCGCCATGGTGGTGTCGGGCCACGCTGACGGCATGGTGACCGGCGTGACGCGCCAGTTCGACCAGGCGCTGGATGAAGTCCTGCGCGTCGTCGATCCGGCTCCGGGTGGCCGCATCATGGGCATGTCGATCGTCCTGGCCAAGGGCAAGACGATCTTCGTCGCCGACACGACCGTTTCCGAACTGCCGACGCCGGAAGAACTGGGCGACATCGCCGTCGAAGCCGCCATGGCCGTGCGCGCCATGGGCCACACGCCGCGCGTCGCCTTTATGAGCTATTCGACCTTTGGCAATCCGTCGGGTGAACGCTCCGACCGTGTCATGCGCGCCGTTGAATTGATGGAAGAGCGCGGCGTCGATTTCGAATTCGAAGGCGAGATGCCGCCCGACGTTGCCATCGATCCAGCGCTATGGGCCAACTATCCGTTCCAGCGTCTGACGGCGCCCGCCAATGTGCTGATCATGCCAGCCATCCACTCGGCCTCGATCTCGACTAAGCTGATCGAAGCGCTGGGTGGCGCGACCGTTATCGGTCCGCTGCTCCTGGGCCTGTCGCGGCCAGTGCAGATCTGTCAGTTGTCCGATCCGGTGTCGAAAATCCTGGCCATGGCGACGTTTGCCGCCTACGACGTGCGCTCGGTGGTCAACCGCTAAAAGCGATATGCCTGATGAAAAGGAAGCCGGGGTTACGCTCCGGCTTCTTTCGTTTCAGCCGCGTCCTGCGTCTTTTGAATGCGTGTCAGCCAGACGCTGAGGACGATGGCGATAAAGCCGATGACTGCGGTATAGAGAAAGAAGACGACGTAGCCGCTGCCGAGCGCCTCACGGCTGACGCCAAGCGTCGCTGCGGGCTTTTCATAGGAAACGGCGGGTAGGCCGGCGAACAGGCCTTTGAGACCCGAAGCCAGGCCGCCATGGTCCGCGCCTTGGGCAATGGTTTCGATCATCCGGCCCGATTGTGACGCCAGGAGCTTACCGGGCAGGGCATAGAGCGAGGTGAAGAGCGCGTATTGCTGCGCGACATAGCCACCCGTCGAAATCAGCGACGACATGTAGGCGATCAGCACCGTCCCCGCGACGCCGGCAGAGATATTGTCGATGGCCAGTGCGACTGAGAAGGCGAAAATACTGTTGCCTTGCGTCGCCAGCCAGGCATAGGCGATGTTGGACGCTCCGCAGACGATGGCGCCAAAGACCAGGCTGGGGCGGATGCCGAAGCGCGTCATGCAGAAACCGCCGAGGCCGACGCCGATCATGGTCATGACGACGCCGAAAATCTTGCGCACCTCGGCAATGGCGAGTTTGTCGAAGCCGAGGTCGAGATAGAAGGCGCCGTTCACGTTCAGCAGGAAGTCTGAAATCCGATAGAGGCAGATGGTCGCCAGGATCAGCCCGGCCAACCGTTCGTGGCGGCTGAAGAAGGAGGCAATCGGCTCGACAAAGGTCTGACGCAGATAGGCGCCCGGCCGGGTTAATGCGCCCGGGATCGGCAGGCAGGTGACAACCAGCAGGCCAAGGCCGGCAATGACCGCTGCGAACTGGACGAAGATGCCGAGGCCCTTGGCAGTCCACACGCTGTTGACGGCCTTGAAAGCAGTTTCGTTGGGGAACAGGCCTTTGAACAGTTCGATATTGGCCGTAAGGCCGGCGCCGAGCAGGCAGATGGCAGCCGCCATGAGGAGCAGGCGTGCGACCCATTCGATCAGCTCAGCCGCTGGGCGCGCCGGCGCGTCGCCATATTCGATTGGCCGGACGGTGTGTTCTGCGCCGCGCGGCGCCAGCAGGACGCCGATAATGCCAAGCCCCATCAGGGCGGCCATAAGTGCATAGGCAAATCCCCAGCCAAGCGTGTCCGCTATGGCCAGCGGCACGATGCCCGACACGAAGGGAGCAATACGTGCGCCCCAGGCGGCGGCGGTCGCCAGCACAGCCTGATTGCTTGACTGCGCACCGGCGGTTTCGATCCGCCAGGCATCGATGACAATGTCCTGCGTAGCACCTGCCAAGCCGATAATGACGGCGGCGACAGCCATCCAGCCGAGATGTTGTTGGGGGTTCAGGCCCGAGATGACCCACAGGCCGGCCATGATGACGACCTGGCTGAACAGAATCCAGCCGCGGCGATGGCCCAGCATGAAGGTCAGACCGGGCAGGCCGACGCGGTCGAGCACCGGCGCCCAGACGAACTTCAGGCTGTAGACGAAGGTGACGAGCGAGAAATAGGCGATGGTTGTCAGCGACAAGTCGACGTCGCGCAGCCAGACCTGGAGCGTATCGAAGATCAGCGACAGGGGCAGGCCGGACGAAAAGCCCAGCAGGATCATCACCAGGGCTGGCCGGCTTACGAAAGGCCTGATGCTTTCGATAACGGATTTGCGCGGTGCGTCTGGCAGCGGCGTTTCGGTCATGCTCTACGTTCCCTGTGTCTAGAGCGATATGCCAAAAAGTGTGCAGCGGTTTTTGGCAAAATATCGCGTCAAAACAAAAATCTAGAGCATGATGCGGTTCGTTCTAACCGCATCATGCTCTAGCAAAGGAGCGTAAGAGGGTTTGATGACGCTGTAAAGTTACGCGCTGTGGCGGAGCGGGCCTTGCGTCCAGGTCGCGAGGCGGGCGCGCAGGGCGGCGATCTCGATCGGCTTTGTCAGGAAGTCATTCATGCCGGCTGCCATGCAGGCGCGTCGGTCTTCTTCATAGGCATTGGCGGTCAGTGCGATGACCGGCGTGTGACAGCCGAAAGCACGTAAGGCGCGCGTCGTGCCGAGACCGTCGAGCCCTGGCAGGCCGAGATCCATGAAAATCAGGTCGAAGGCGCGCGTCTTGACCATGTCGAGGGCGTCTTCGCCCGACGCCGCGCGCTCGACACGGCAGCCTTCACGCTGCAGCAGGATGGAGGCCAGGAGCGCATTGACCGGGTTGTCCTCGACCAGCAGAACCATGGTGTCCTGGCCGGATTCGGCGGCGACGCGTTCGTCTTCCTGGGCAATGGGCGCGGGCGCCGTTTCAAGCGGAGACTTGAGGGCATCCAGACGCTGGATCAGCGAGTTACGGCGCAGTGGCTTGATCAGGTAGCCGGCCCAGCCATGATCGCGCCATGCCTGGATTTCGCTGCGTTCTTCGGGTGCCAGCAGGATCAGGCTGTGCGGCGACGGTGCGGGCAATGGACCCATTGCTGCGGCACGATCGTAAAGCGTGATGGTGGTGGACAGGTCGGCACCGAGCGCCGGCAGGGTGCGGACTTCGGTATCGATGGCGCTTAGGTGGCTGTGCGCGCCTTCGGCCAGAACGCTATTGCGCGTGACGAGGATTACGTCGTGCGTCGCGGACCTGGCCTGGACGGTACGTAGGGCGTAGGGCGCGCGGAACTGGACGGCGAACTCCGAACCCGCGCCGACTTCGCTTTCGAGCGTCAGCGTGCCGTTCATGGCTTCAACCAGCTTCTTGACGACGACGAGGCCGAGGCCTGCACCGCCATAACGTGTCGCATGGCTCGGATCGGCCTGACCGTATTCCTCAAAGATGCGCGAGCGCGCTTCCGGAGCGATGCCGGAACCCGTGTCGCGAACACTAAGACGAATCTGGTCGTCATCGGTCAATGCGACGCGAATAAGGACGCCGCCGGTTTCGGTAAACTTGAGCGCATTGCCGGCCAGGTTGAATAGGATCTGGCGCAGGCGGCCTTCGTCGGACACGATCGACTCCAGGCGCGGATCGAGCGCCCAGACGATTTCAGTGCCGGCGGCATGGGCGCGCGGGGATAGCAGCTCGGCCACGCCTTGCAGCAGGGGCTCGAGACGGACTTCGCTGGCTTCAAGTTCGATGCGGCCGGCGTCGAGACGGGCATAGTCGAGCAGGTCGTTGACGAGCGTCAGCAGGTGTTCGCCGGACTCGCGCGCGGTCGCCAGGTAGGATTGCTGATCCGGAGTCAGCGGTGTGCGCGCCATAAGCTGCAGCATGCCCATGACGCCGTTGAGCGGGGTGCGGATCTCATGGCTCATCAAACGGAAGAAGTCTTCGCGCGCCTTGAGCCGCTCTTCCAGCGTCTGGCCGTCTGCTTCCGGGATACCGTCTGTCGTCATCTGGCGTTTTGCCACCCTGCTCTACCGATTAAACGACCTTACACGACAAAAGTTAAGGTTGGTCAAAGAGCGGTGACGATATTTAAAACGGCGCGGGTGCGCGCGCGCCTTCCGGCTCGATCGCGCTGCTGCGGCGATAGACCAGTGCTTCGGCGACATGCCGGCGCAGAACCGCGCCCGATTGCTCGAGATCGGCGATTGTGCGCGCCAGTCTGAGCGTCCGTGTCCAGCCGCGCGCCGTAAGGCCAGTTTGTTCGGCCGCCTTGGTCAGCAGGGCGGTCGCCTGCGGATCAAGGGCGCAGATTTTTTCCAGGCCCGTTCCGTAGGCGGTGGCGTTCAGCGCGTTTTCCGGTGGCAGGTCCATCTTCCGGGCGCGTTCCGCCTGCATGTCGCGGGCAGCGGCGACACGGACAGCCACCTCGGCGCTGCCTTCGGCGGGCGCGGGCAGGGCCAGGTCAACCGCGGTGACCGGCGGCACGTCGATCTGCAGGTCGATGCGGTCCATCAAAGGGCCCGAGACGCGGCCCTGATAGTCGCGCAGGCAGCGCGGTGCCTTGCCGCACGCACCCTTGCCGGCGCCGCCGACCGGCACGCCGTGGCCGCAGCGGCAGGGGTTCATCGCCGCGACCAGTTGGACACGAGCAGGGTAGCGGACATGATGATTGGCACGCGCGACCACAACCTCGGACGTTTCCAGCGGCTGGCGCAAGGAATCGAGAGCCTGGGGTGAAAATTCCGGCAGTTCGTCGAGAAACAGCACGCCATTGTGCGCCAGCGACACCTCCCCCGGACGGGCGCGCATGCCGCCGCCGGTCAGGGCCGCCATCGAGGCGGAATGGTGCGGATTGCGGAATGGCCTGTCGCGCGTCAGTTCGCCCTTGGCGATCAGACCGGCCATCGACCAGATTTGCGATGTCTCCAGCAGTTCCTTGGAATTCATAGCTGGCAGAATGCCGGGCAGGCGCTGGGCCAGCATAGACTTGCCCGAACCGGGCGGCCCGACAAAGAGCAGATTATGCCCGCCGGCCGCGGCCACTTCCAAGGCGCGCTTGGGCACCTCCTGCCCTTTGACTTCGCGCAGGTCGTAGACATGGCTGGTGTCGCGGAACGTGCCCCGGGCAGGGCGTTCCAGTACGGTCAGTCCCTTGAAGTGGTTGATCAGGGCAATCAGCGATTTCGGCGCCAGGACATTGACGGTGTCACCCGCCCAGACGGCCTCCGGTCCGTTGTCATATGGACAGATCAGACCCATGTCCCATTGATTGGCGGCGATGGCGGCTGGCAATGCGCCGCTGATCGTCCCAATCTGGCCATCGAGCTTTAGTTCCCCGACACAAACATAACCGTCGAGCGCATCTTGCGGAATGATGCCCATGACGGTCATCAGAGCGAGCGCGATCGGCAGGTCGTAATGCGAGCCTTCCTTCGGCAGGTCGGCCGGTGACAAATTAGCGACGATTCGTTTGGCAGGGAGCCCCAGGCCTATGCCGGCAAAAGCGCCGCGCACGCGCTCTTTGCTCTCGGCGACGGCTTTGTCGCCGAGCCCAACCACCTGAAAGGCAACGGCACCGCCCGTTAGAACCACTTCAGCCTCAACGCGACGCGCCTCTGCGCCGTCGAACGCTATCGTCGTTACCCGCCCCGGCATATGTCTCTGCTCTCACCCAGAAAATTATCCACACCCTAGGTCAAGGAAGTAGACAAAGCAAGAACAAAATTCGAACAAAAGCGCAATCGATCACATCCCCGTGGGAAATCATCCACGCGGAGGGAGTCGGCAAGGGTATACTTGAAGGGCCGGTCGCCTCTTTATCAGGGGCCGGGGAGGAGCCTTATGAACCTCGTTTGGCCTCGATGCAATCCCACAAAATGTCGCCGACATCGATTTCTTCAAATGTCTTTAACTGAACGGCGCCCGTGGGCGAGGTAACATTGATTTCCGTGAGGTAATCTCCGATGACATCGATACCGACGAACATCAGCCCGCGTTCCTTCAGAACGGGTTTCAATCGTTCGCAGATCTCACGGTCCCGATCGGTGAGGACCAGCGGTTCGGCGCGGCCGCCGACCCGCAAATTTGAGCGCACTGCGCCTTCTTCGGGCACACGGTTGATGCCGCCCGCGATTTCGCCGTCGACCAGTATGATGCGCTTGTCGCCGGCGCTGACGGCCGGGATGAACTTCTGCAGCACGACGGGTTCGCGGCTGATGCTGGCCATCAGTTCGATAAGCGCGTCAAGATTGCGGTCGCCGGCCTTTAGTTTGATGATACCGTTGCCGGCAGCGCCGTGCAGGGGCTTTAGGATACAGTCGCCGTGTTTGGCGAAAAAGTCGTTGAGCGCCACGGGATCTGCCGAAATAAGCGTTGGCGGCTGCAGGCCTTCGAAGCGCGTTGCCAAAAGCTTTTCCGGCGCATCGCGGACCGAGCGCGGATCATTGACCACCAGAGTCCTGGGGTGGACGGCTTCGAGCAGATAGGTAGCGGTAATATAGGCGACGTCGAATGGCGGGTCCTGTCGCATCAGGATCACGTCAACATCGGCGTGCAGGTCGAGGTGTTCGAAATCGCCGAGGGTGACGTGGTCGCCCTTGACCTCGCGCAGGGTGACCTTACGTGCGCGGGCGAAGACACGGCCGGTGTCCTGGCTGAGGTGGCGCGGTTCATAGACCCACAACTCATGTCCGCGCCGTTGCGCCGCCATCATCAGCAGAAAGGTGGTGTCCGAAGCGATATTGATGCGCTCGATCGGGTCCATCTGGACGGCGACGCGTAAAGCCATGTGCTATGCCCTCTTGGTTTCCGCTCCATATGTGGAGGCACATCGCCGCTGGCAAGCACTAAAAACGTTCGATCTTCTCGAATGCGTTAATCGCATGGCGCGGCCATTGTCCGGGCACCAGCGTATAGAGGTCGATATTGAGGTCCAGCCGCGCCAGTTGCGGCTTGCGCGCCTGCAGCGCCAGGCCGGCCTGCCAAAGCCGTTCCTGCTGGATCGCCGAGACGGATTCAACGGCGGCCTCGATCGTCATGCGGCTCTTGACCTCGACGACCGCCAGTCTCTGCCCCTTCTGCGCCAGGATGTCGATCTCGCCGCGCGGCGTTTTCAGCCGGAAACCAAGGATGCGATAGCCCTTCAGCATCAGATGGATGAGGGCGACATATTCGAGCACGTGGCCGCGTTTGCGCGACGCACGGCCCGTGGCCGCCCTATCCACGATCGCGGCCTTTCATCTCCAGCGCCTTCTGATAGATCACCTTGCGCGGCAGGCCGAACATTTGCGCCAGTTGCTGGGCGGCGTCGGATGGGGAATATTGTTCGAGCGCCAGCTTCAGCGCTTCTTCGAGATTGTCTGCGGATGGTCTTTCCTCCGCTGGCGGCGCAACGATGATGACGATCTCGCCCTTTGGTTCGGCAAGGTGCGGATCGGCGACCAGGGCGCTTAAAGGCCCGTGGTAGGCGCTCTCATAGAGTTTGGTCAGCTCGCGGCAAATGCAGGCCTGGCGGTCGCCCAGGACCTCGGCCATGTCCTTCAGGGATTCGTGCAGGCGCGGGCCGGTCTCGAAAAAGATGAGCGTCGAGGCAATCGATGCTACCTCGCTCAATGCCGTGCGCCGCGCGGCAGACTTGTTGGGCAGGAAACCCGCGAACATGAAGCGGTCGGTCGGAAGGCCTGCCAGGCACAGCGCCGCCAGCACCGACGAGGCACCGGGGATCGGGTGGACGTTGGCGCCGGTTTCCCGCGCCACTTCGACCAAACGGAAACCGGGGTCTGAAATCAGAGGCGTACCGGCGTCGGAAATCTGGGCGACCACGTGCCCGGCGCGCAGGCGCTCGATAATCTGCGGCAGGACCTGCGGCCCGGCGTGGTCGTCATAGCGCAGCAGGGGCTTCTTGATATCGTAGGCAGACAAAAGCTTGCCGGCGACGCGGGTGTCTTCAGCCAGGACAACATCGGCGGCGCGCAGCACATCGAGCGCTCGGAGCGTAATGTCACGCAGGTTACCGATCGGCGTGGCGACGATGTAGAGGCCGGGCGTTACGGGGCGGGGTGGTGGGGCGAAGAGCGATTCCATCGGGCGTGATTAGCAGACTTTACGGGCCAAACGCAAAAGCGCCGCCCTTCGGTATGAAGGGCGGCGCTTTCATCATCCAATACGCGGCTTAGAAACGGCGAACGTAGGAGACCGAAAGCTGGTCGACATCGTTGCCGTCGAAGTCGGCGCGGGTGAAGTCAGCGCGAACGCCATGAACGCCGCCGTTCGGGAAGTAACGAACGCCAACGCCGGCCGCAAAAGCATCGTCATCGATCGAAACCTTGGTGTTGCCGGACTTGCCGCTCAGTTCACCGCGCAGGAAACCGACACGGCCCTGGATTTCGACGTTTTCCGACACGGGGTAGGCGCCAACCAGATAGGCAGCAACGATGTTGTCGACCTTTACGTCAACCGTGATGCCTTGCTCGGTGTACGACTGTTCGGAAATGCCGAAGGCCGCGTTGGCTTCTGCGCCGAAATACTTGTTGAACTTGATGCCTGCGCCGAAGTTCGCCGCACCGAAGTTTTCACCGTTGAAATCGACGTTGGCGTAACCGCCTTCGACGTAATACTTGCCGGCGTCCTGGGCCTGAGCGGCGCCAGCGAAAGCGGCAACCAAAGCGATGGCGGACATGGCAGCGATTTTAAGCATAGTAATACCTTTTATTTAGGAAGGACGGGGCTTTCAGCAGGCTTCGTCACCCAGGTCAACCTTCGTCGCGGGTACAATTTCAGGTTATGTTGCGGCGTGGCATAATTGCTACATACCGTGTTATATCAGTAACTCCATCAGCAGCCTGTCCAGAAGGACCCGGCCTTTCGGCGTGGCGCGCAGACGATTGCTCTCTAGCGCCATGAAGCCGTCGGCGATCAACAGGGCTGCGCGCGTGGCGAGATCGAGCGACGGTGTGCGCCGCAGATCAAGCCCGTCCGACAAGCGCAGGCCCAGCATGGTCGCCTCTTCCTCGGCCTCGAGCGGGGACATGGCTTCGATATCGTGGCCGCTGCCGGTTTCCGCGACACGGGTCGTATAGGCTTTCAAATCACTGAGCGCGGCGGTGGCGTGGCGAGTGAGCCCCCTCTCCCCGCTTGCGGGGAGAGGGTTGGGGTGAGGGGCTACGTCGGCAGGCGCCGGTTGCGTGGTTGACCCCTCACCCGACCGCAAGCTGCGGCCCTCTCCCCTTGAAAGGGGAGAGGGCAAGGACAGGCGCCCATGGGCACCAGGGCCGATGCCGATATAGTCGATACTCTCCCAGATCAGCACATTGTGCGCCGAACGCGCGGCATAAGCATTGGCATGGTTCGACACTTCGTAAGCCTCGAAGCCCAGCGTCTCCAACGTCTCCTGCGTTTGGAAATAGAAGGCTTCGGCCAGGTCGTCCTGCGGGGGCGCCCATTGTTTGCGGCGGACGGCGCGGCCGAATGCGGTGGCCGGTTCGATGGTCAACTGATAGGGCGAGATATGCTCGACACCCAGTGCAATGGCGGCTTTGAGTTCGGCCTCCCATGCGGTCGGCGACTGATCGGGCAAGGCGTAGATCAGGTCGAGCGACACTCGGCCGAAGACTTTTTGGGCGGTCTCGACGCCACGTATAGCGTCGGTGGCGGAATGGTTTCGGCCTAAGAACCTTAGCGCTGCATCATCGAGCGACTGGACGCCCAGTGACAGACGGTTGATCCCGGCCTGGCGGAAGCCTTCGTAGCGGCCGATTTCGGCATCGGTCGGATTGGCTTCGAGGGTGATTTCGATCTCGCCGCCATCGTCAAATAAGCCGCGCGCCGTGGCGATCAGTTCCGCCACCCATTCTGGCGGGAGCAGCGACGGGGTGCCGCCGCCGAAGAAGACGCTGGCCAGTTTGCGCCGCCCGATCATGGCGGCCTGGCTTTTCAGGTCGGTCAGGATGGCGTCGAACAGGGTGCGCTGGCTGGCCTGTCCCCGGTCGCGCGTTACGTTGAAATCGCAGTAGGGGCAGATGCGCGAACAGTAGGGCCAGTGAACATAGAGGCTGACATCGGAACGCCCCTCACCCCAACCCTCTCCCCGCAAGCGGGGAGAGGGGACTTTGGGGACAGATCCTGTCACAGCAAAGCCGCCTTCAGCTGTTCGAACGCCCGGTGGCGGTGGCTGATGACATCCTTGGCCTCCGCGGTCATTTCGGCGAAGGTCGTTTCGTAGCCGTCGGGCTGGAAGATCGGATCGTAGCCGAACCCCATATCCCCGCGCGGCGCCACGATCTCACCATCGATGCGACCTTCGAATACGACGGCGTGACCCTCCGGCCAGGCGACCGCCAGGGCGCAGGTGAACCAGGCCCTGCGATTGAAGGCCGCACCTTGCGCCTCGCGCGCAATGCGCAGCTTGTGTTCGATGACTTCGGCAGCGCGGACGAAATCCTTGTCAGGCCCCGCCCAACGCGCACTGAACACGCCGGGTTCTCCGCCCAGCGCCGCGATGCTCAGGCCAGAATCGTCAGCCAGGGCGACAATGCCCGCCTTCATGGCCGCATGGCGTGCCTTCAGGATGGCATTGCCGACAAAGCTCATCTCGGTTTCGTCGGGCTCGGGCAGGTTCAGGCTGCCGGCGGTAATGATCTCGAAGCGGCCTCCCAGCAGGCTGGCGATTTCGACCGCCTTGCCGGGATTATGCGTGGCGGCGATCAGTTTCTGGCCGGGAGTGAGGGACAGGGGCATCGGCTCTCCTTTTCGGGCCTTTTACCCCGAATGCGGCAAATGAAAAGGGCGTTGTAGCCCGTGACAAAAAACGCGGCTGCTCTTATCAAGGGGGAGCCGCAAATCTTGATGCGATGAATGGAAACCCGCAATGCGCTTTTTAGGTCCGCGCTCGATCTCCAGCCTGCTGAAAACGGCCCTCGATGTCGTCTATTACGGCCTCTACGTAGTGGTCGCCGTCACGGTGCTGGCGGCGCTTGGCTTGCTGGTTGTGCCCAATCTTGCCATCGAGGTGGCGCGGCCGCTGAATGTGGCGACCCATCTGCCGGCGGCGTCGCAGGCCGTGATCCTTTTGGCTTTCAGCATTTCATTGGGCGGCTATGTCCTCGTCATGCACTGGACGCGCCAGGTCCTGGCGACGCTTGCCGAAGGTGACGTCTTCCATCCCGACAACACGCTGCGCCTGCGCTGGATCGGTTTCGGGCTGGCTGGTCTAGAGCTGTTCGGTTATTTCGCGCGCTTCATCGCTGAAAGCGTCTTCGATCTCAAGTTCGAGCCCTTCTACGGCCTGCGTGCCGTTACAGCCTGGTTCTCGGTCCTGGTCGTCTTCGTGCTGGCCGAGGTCTTCAAGGAAGGTGCACGGCTGCGTAAAGAAGCGGACCTGACCATATGATAAGGATCAGATTAGCCGAGGTACTGGCCAAAAAGCGGCTGTCGATCGTGGAGCTGTCCGACCGTACTGGTATCAGCGTGCGCGATCTGGAAGTCCTGCGCGATCAGGCCGCCATGGCCGTGCGCCTTAAGACGCTCGATGTCCTGTGCCGTGCGCTGAATTGCGGTCCGGGCGATCTGCTGGAATACGGCGAAGAGGAGCCTCTCTAACCCTGCTTGCCCAGTGCGGCGTTTTGCAGGCCGAACAGGGTCTTGCAGCCCGCGTGGGCCAGGTCGAACAGCGCATTGAACTCATCGCGCGAAAAGCCGCGCTTTTCACCGGTCGCCTGGATTTCGACCGAATGGCCGCTGCCGGTTATGACGAAGTTGGCGTCGGTTTCGGCTGTCGAATCCTCATCGTAGTCGAGATCGAGCACCGGCGTGTCGGCGAAGATGCCACAGGAAATTGCCGCGATCTGGTCGAGGATTGGTGACTTTTCAATCAGCTTGTCGGCGACCAGCTTGTCGCAGGCCTGCGACAGCGCCACCCAGGCGCCGGTGATCGAGGCCGTGCGCGTGCCGCCATCGGCCTGGATGACGTCGCAGTCGATGGTGATCTGGCGTTCGCCAAGGGCTTTCAGGTCGATGACGGCACGCATCGAGCGGCCGATCAGGCGCTGGATTTCCTGGGTGCGGCCCGACTGCTTGCCGGCGGCGGCTTCACGGCGTGAGCGCGTGTGGGTCGAACGGGGCAGCATGCCATATTCCGCCGTCACCCATCCTTGACCCTTGCCCTTCAGAAACGGTGGGACGCCTTGTTCGACCGAAGCAGTGACCAACACCTTGGTATGGCCGAAGCTGACCAGGCACGAGCCTTCGGCATAGCGCGTCACGCCCGTTTCGATGACGACCTCGCGAAGCTGATCCGGCTTGCGGTTGGACGGGCGGATGGTCTTGAGGGCGGACAGGGCTTCGAATTGCGACATGGACAGGCCTTTGCGGTGATGCGCCTGCCTATCAGGTCGCGTCACTATGCGTAAAGTCCTATTGCACGTTCGTCATTGGTCTTTCTTCTCGCCGGTGCGACCTTCGGGCGGGACGGGGATGTCGCTGCGGATGGCGCTTTTGCAGGCGGTGTCGGCACAGACATATTGCGCGCCGTTATAGGTGCCCGTCACTTCGCCCTTGTCGATGACGCCCTTGGCCTTGATCTGCGGTGGCGTGTCGGGTTGGTCGGCGTACGAATAGACCTTTTGCGGCGGGGGTGGCGGCGACGTCATGTCGGCCGTCTGCGGCCCGTTCATGGCTTCGAGTTCGGCGCAGGCGCCAAGGCTGAGCAAAAGCGCGCACGCGACCAGACGACGCTTTACCATGACGACCGAAACGGACGTGCGTCCGCCTCCGACGGTGTGCGGGTGTTGTAAACTGGCGTGGTGACCTTGCAGTCGTCATCAACACAGGCAAAGGCGCGGTTGCGGTTATCGTCGCGTGACAAGGCTGCAAAATCGGATTGACGTGCCGCACGCGATGTTTCTTCAGTATCGGCCACAATGCGTGCGGCTTCGGATCGCGTCTCGGCCGCGGGTCCGTAGGGTTTTGGCGCAGGCTCGACATTGAGCGCGAACGCCAGTGCGGTAGCGATCAGATACACCATTTTAGCCCTCCGTCTCTTTCCCCAGATTACGCCGATTTATGTCAATTGGAAGGCGGTCAAGGCGAAGTGCATGCACGGATGGTGGCTAGCGCCTTCAATTTCCATACATTTTCTTGCAAGATTTGCAGCTTTACTGAAAGCGCTTGCTTTCGCAGGACAAATTGCCATGATTATACAAAATCAGAGCTTATGCGTAAGGGTAGTGGCATGGACGGCGGCAGGGGCAAGATCAGGCTTGAGGATCTGGCGCGGATCGCGGGGGTATCGGTGGCGACCGTGTCTCGCGCGCTGAATGACTCGCCCGCAGTTAACCGTGTCACCAAGCGCCGCGTCTGGAAGATCGCCCGCGACCATTCTTATGTGCTCAACCACGACATGCCGCTGTCGATGTCGGGCAGCCAGGCGACGATTGCCATCGTCATCCCGCCGCCGCATGGCCGCGAAGGCCGTTTCTCCGATCCATTCTACCAGGAAATGATCTCGGCGGTCGGTGAAGCGGCGCGCGACATGGGATGCGACCTTCTGCTGTCGCACTTGACACCGCGCAACCAGAACGACCTCGTCACTCTGATGCAGAACATAAAGGCTGACGGCGTTATCTTTTTAGGCCAGAGCTATCTGCACGACCGCTTCAACATGCTGGCCGGCACGACCAACAAGTTCATCGTCTGGGGCCAGGAACTGGCCGGCCAGAAATACTGCACGGTCGGCTCGAACAACCTCCAGGGCGGGACGCGTGCCACGGCGCACCTGGCGCGGTTGGGCCGCAAACGCATCGCCTATTTTGGCGAGACCGAAGGCACGGAGATGAAGCAGCGTTTTCAAGGGTATCTCAATGTCCTGGCGGAAGCCGGCATCGAATACGATCCGCGCCTGGTCGTGCCGACCCATTTCGAACTGGCATCCGCGGAAGCCTCTGTGATCGGGCTGCTTAACAAGGGCGTCAGTTTAGACGGCCTGTTCGCCTGCTCCGACATCATAGCCTTCGGTGCCATTCGCGGCCTGATGCGGGCGGGCCTGAAGGTCCCGGGCGACGTTTCTGTGGTGGGATATGACAATATTCAGCTGGCCAGCCTGACTCATCCCAGCCTGACGACCATCTCCCAGGACCTGTCGCGGGCGGGAAAGCTAATGGTTTCCAAGCTGATCGGCTCGATCTCCAATGACGAGACCCACTCGGAAATCGTTTCGACCGAATTGGTCGTGCGCGAGTCCTGCGGCGGGTAGAAATTCGGACAGCGTTGTCATCACAAATTGCATTTTTTTGCAATTTTTTCCATGTTCTGTCAAAAACGATTTCAGACGTTAGGCCGCGTTTTAGAGACAGATAGCGCCCAATATGTCGTACAATTTGGGGGTGGAAAGCCACATTTCACACGAATCCGTAGCGGGAATGTCACAAGATTACGGATAGTTTAAAATTTTGACTGCAAAAATTTGCAAAGCCTTGCAAAAATTTTTGGCCGCAGGAATAGTGGCCCCAGACGCCGGACTTAAAGAGCGTCAAATCGGGTTGAGATGTATAGGGTCGCACGGACAAGGGTCCTGTGCGCCGACAAATCACACGGGGACAGGAGGAACTTATGCTGCATCCCAAGGCCCACCCGGGCTTGTTCAAAAAGAAATTGCTCACCTGTGGCGGCACGCTGGCGCTTGTTGCCGCAGCTTTCGCCGCCATGCCTGCTGTCGCTCAAGACGCGCCGGCGCCGGCAGGTGAAGACAGCCAGACGGTTGTCGTGACCGGCATCCGCCGCGGTATCCAGGACGCCATCACTGCCAAAAAGCGCTCGACGCAGATCGTCGAAGCCGTGTCGGCCGAAGATATCGGCAAGTTGCCCGACGCCTCGATTGCCGAATCCCTGGCGCGCCTGCCGGGCCTCGCCGCCCAGCGCACCAATGGCCGCGCCCAGACCCTGTCGATCCGTGGCCTTGGCCCGGACTATACCGTCACCACCATGAATGGCCGCGAGCAGGTGTCGACCAATGACAACCGCTCGGTCGAATTCGACCAGTATCCGTCCGAACTGATCAGCCAGGTGCTGATTTACAAGACGCCGAACGCCGGCATGACGACCCAGGGCATCGCCGGCACCGCCGACCTGCAGACCGTCCGCCCGCTGGCCTATGGAAAGCGGGCCGCCGCCATCAATATCCGCCGCGAAATGAACTCGGAAGAGGCGGCGATCGGCGGCCTTGAAAACTCGGGCAGCCGCTGGTCGTTCAACTATATCGACCAGTTTTTTGACAAGACCCTGGGCGTCGCCTTTGGTTACGCGCACACCGACTCGCCCTATCAGGTGACGCGCCTCGAGCCCTGGGGCGACGGCGACTTCCCGCGCTGCGACGGCGGAACGACCTGCACGAACGGCGGCGGCCTGAACAAGTTCATTCTGGGTGGCCAGAAAAACGGGGTGCAATCGTCGAACCTGGAACGTGACGGCCTGATGGGCGTCCTGGAATGGAAGCCTAATGACCGCCTGCGCGTCGTAGTCGATGCCTTCCACTCGGAATTCGAAGAACTGCAAAAGATCGCCCGCCTGGAATATCCGCTGTGGTGGAGCTCATCGCAGCTGCAGCCGGGCTATACGGTCGACGGCGACTATATCGACCACGGCGTCTTCACGGGCGTCAACACGGTCGTTGAAAACTATACCAACCGTCGTCAGGCCACGACCGACCAGATCGGCGTCAACATCAACTACGCCCTCAACGACCAGTGGACCCTGAACGCCGACCTCAGCACCCAGAAGCTGACGCGCGATGACGTCATCATCGAATCGACCGCCGGTACGGGCGCCGCCGGTTCGGTTGTCTCGGACACTATCACCTTCGACATGACCGATAAGGACCATGCCTACAACCTGTCCGGTGTGATCGACTATTCCGACTTCAGCAAGGTCTTCCTGACTGATCCGGGCGGCTGGGGTGGCCCGGTGACCAATCGTGGTGGCTTCTTCCGTGCGCCGCACGTCGAAGACGAATTGAACATGATCAAGCTGGTTGCCGAGCGCAAAATCGAATCCGGCCTCTTCAGCAAGGTCGCCTTCGGCTATAGCCGCATCGACCGTTCGAAGGACAAGAACGACTACGCTGCCTATATGAGCCTGACCGCGCCGACCGTCGCCGTTCCTGAAAAGTACCGCACCGGAGTGACCGATGCGAGCTTCCTCGGCAACACGTCGGGCATGATCTCGTATGACTCGTTGGCCATGTGGCAGGACGGCATCTTCATCCTGACCGAAGCCACCGACAATGATCAATTGCGCCGCAGCTGGTTCGTTGAAGAAACGGTCGACGCCGCCTTCATCCGTGCCGACATCGATACCCAACTGTTCGGCATTCCGGTCACAGGCAATATCGGCGTCATGTCGCAGACGGCTGAGCAAAGCGCCGAATCGATTTTCGTCGGCGCTGGCACACCGGTCACCAAGGCGGACGGCGACAAGTATACCGACGTCCTGCCCAGCCTGAACCTAAACTTCGCGGTGGCCGAAGACGTCACCGTCCGCTTCGGCGCCGGCACGACCCTGGCCCGTCCGCGCATGGACGACATGGCTACGGGCACCAGCACCAGCGTCATCAACGACACCAGTCCGCCCGCGACCTTCCAGGGTCAGCCGGTGTACTGGACCGGCGGCGGCGGCAACGCCCAGATTCGTCCGTGGAAGGCCAACGCCTACGACCTGTCGATCGAAAAATACTTTGGCCGCAAGGGTTACGTGTCGGCCGCCTTCTTCTATAAGGACCTGACCTCGTATATCTTCAACCAGACGGTCGCCAAGGACTATACCGGCGTCAACTTGCCGGCCTCCTGTACGACGCCGGTCAACATCTGTACCCTGGCTGACGCCAATCGCATGGGCTCGACCTCGGCGCAGGCCAATGGCGAAGGCGGCTGGATCAGGGGCGCCGAGTTCACGGTGTCCGTGCCGGGCGAGTTGATCACGCCGTGGCTCGATGGCTTCGGCGCCATTCTAACCGCCAGCTATAACGACAGCGAGATCGACCCGAACAATACGGGCAACCCGGTCAACATCCCGGGCCTGTCGAAGGAAGTGATCAACACGACGGTCTACTACGAAAAGTACGGCTTCTCGGCGCGTGTCTCGAGCCGCTTCCGCGGTGAGTTCACGGGCGAAGTGCCTGACTACACCAATTCGCTGCAGACGCGTCAGGTCCAGGAGGAAAATGTCGTCGACGCCCAGATCGGCTACACCTTCCAGAGCGGTCCTTTGAAGAACCTCGGCATCTCGCTGTCGGGTTCGAACCTGACCAACGAGCCCTTCTACCTCTACAAGGGCAACAACGTGGTCAAGGAAGAGAAATACGGCTCGACCTACCTGCTGGGCCTGAGCTACCGTTGGTAATCAAGCCGCCCACTTGCTAAACATAACGCCTGCCGGAATCCCGGCAGGCGTTTTTCTTCCAAGGCATTCGTATGACGGAATCCCTTATCAAACGCGTCATCATTGTCGGCGGCGGCACAGCCGGATGGTTGAGCGCCACCATGCTGGCGCGCGTTCTCAACAAGTCGGCGGAAATTATGGTCGTCGAATCCGAAGAGATTGGCACGGTCGGGGTTGGTGAAGCGACCATTCCACCACTGGTCAACCTGTTCACTTTCTTAGGTGTTCCCGAACACGATATGCTGTCGAAGGTGCAGGGCACCTATAAGCTTGGCATCGAGTTTGTGAACTGGCTCAACTCCGATAGCCGCTATATCCACGCCTTCGGCAATCCTGGCCGCGATCTTGGCATCGTACCATTCTACCAGTATTGGTTGAGGCGGCACCTAGCCGGCCGCGATGAGTCGCTGTGGGACTATAGCCTGAACAGCCTGGCTGCGAACGCGCACCGCTTCGCGCCGATGAAGACGATCCCCGATACGCCAGTCGAAGGCATCACCCATGCCTGGCATTTCGACGCGACCCTGCTGGCGCGTTACCTGCGTGGTATCTGCGAGGCGCAGGGCGTGGTTCGCCGCGAAGGCAGGATCACGGGCGTCAATCAACGCAGCGAAGACGGCTTTATCGAGTCCGTCACGCTGGCTGACGGCAGTGTCGTCGCGGGTGACCTGTTTATCGACTGCTCGGGCTTCCGGGGCCTGCTGATCGAAGGCGCGCTCAAGGCGGGCTACGACGACTGGACACATTGGCTGCCGTGCGACCGCGCCATTGCCGTGCCATGTGAATCCGCTGGACCACTGCTGCCATATACCCGCGCGACCGCGCACACGGCCGGTTGGCAGTGGCGTATCCCCCTGCAGCACCGCACCGGTAACGGCCACGTCTTTTGCAGCGCCTTCATGGATGAGGACGAAGCGACGCGCATCCTGATGGACAATCTTGACGGCAAGCCCTTGGCCGATCCGCGTCCGCTGTCCTTTACCACGGGGAGGCGCAAGGCCACCTGGGTCAAGAACTGCATCGCCTTTGGCCTGGCGGCCGGTTTCATGGAACCGCTGGAATCGACCAGCATCCATCTCGTCCAGTCGGGTTTGACGCGCTTCGTCAAGATGTTCCCCGACAAGGGCTTCAGTCCGTTAGAGATCGCCGAGTACAATCGCCAGACCAGCCACGAATACGAGCTGATCCGCGATTTTCTGGTGCTGCACTATAATGCCACCCAGCGCGACGACAGCCCGTTCTGGAACCACTGCCGGACCATGGCCCTGCCCGACAGCCTGGCGCACAAGATCGCCTATTTCCGCGAACACGGGCGCCTGATCATCGAGGACGGCGACCTGTTCAGGGAATCGAACTGGGTGCAGGTGTTGGTGGGCCAAGGGATAGTCCCGAAGACCGCGGCGCCTCTGGCCTATGCGGTGGGCGACGCTCAGCTCGATGAATACTGCGCCAATCTGCGCACCATCTATGGCCGCGCGCTTAATAGCCTGCCACCACACGACGCCTATGTCGCACGGACCAGCCCGGCGTTACAGAGCTGAGGCGAGAAAGGCCCCGGCGTCGGCGAACACCGTCCCCTTGCCACGAAAGGGAATGGAAAACGCCGCCGCCATGTCCTGATGGCTCAAGTCCTCATAGAGCTTCAGCGTCGACGGCGTGCCCTTGTCGCGCAACGCCTTGTCGAGATTGACGGCGTTTTTCGTCATGACGACGGTATCGGCGCGGCTGTGCATCAGCAGGAAGTGGGTGTCGAGCTGGCGAACGTGATTGATCGGTTGGGTTTCTTCCGGCTTCGGCCAATGGCCAAAGGCGTTGCGCGAAGCATCGACATCGAATGGGTAGAAGTCGTAGGGCCCTGCCAGCCCTACCACCGCCTTGACCGGCAGATCGCCTAGAAACTGCGGATCGAGCGGCAGCATGGCGGCAATATAACCGCCGGCGGAATGTCCCATCAACGCTAGCCGCGAGCCATCGCCGCCGTAGTCTTTGGCATGGGCGACAGCGTGTTTGACGGCAGCCGCGCCGTCCTGGACAAAGTCAGGGTAGGGATGGTGGGGAACTAGCCGGTAGTCGGGTACGACCACCACATAGCCCATGGAGGCCAGGGCATGGCCCATCCAGACATAGTCGTCCTTGGAGCCGGACGCCCAGTTGCCGCCATAGAAGAAGACGAGGACCGGCAAGTTGCCCGTCGCATCTTTCGGCGCATAGACATCGTAGCGTTGTCGCGGAACGTCCCCAAAGGCGATGTCCTTCGCCACGCGGTGAATGCCGCTTTCCTTGGGCGCGAAGGTGTTGAACAACGTGAGCGTATTGCAGGCGGCCAGGGCCGTCGCCAGGCTACCCAATCCCACCAGTCCCAGTATTCGGCGTTTGGTTACGACAGGCACGGTCACCCCTTAAAAGCTGACACTCGACTTTTCCGTCGGTGGCTTGGGACGCAACCTGATGCCCTTGAGCGAGATTTGCAAGGCTTCCCAGTGGATCCCGGCGACGACCTTCAGCGTCATCAGCGGCATGGTCCAGAACAGCTTCCATAATGCTGCATCGCTGATTGGCGTCCGCTTTGCCGTGAAGCCGGCAAACAGCATGTCGCGCACGCCGTCAGGGGCGTGATGGCGCAGGCGGATTTTCAGTGCGAAGGTTTCGCTTGGCGCGGTCAGGTCGAAATCATAGGCCATGTCCCGCGTGTCCATGAAGGGCGAGACGTGCAGCCGCTTGTCGCTATGCTGGCGGATATGGCGGGTTTCGGTTTGCACCGGCAGGACATAGGAATGGCGGTCGCCGAAAGTATTGTTGACCTCATAGACTACGGCTTTCAGCGGGCCGTCGCGACCTTGCAGGAAATACAGGCTAATCGGGTTGAAGACGAAACCGAGGACACGCGGCATAGTCAAAAGCCAGATCCGGTCGCCGTCATTGTATAGGCCTTTTTCGCCCAACATAGCAGCCATGCGATCCGTCAGGGTGCCCGCCCTGTCACCCTGGTCGGGGCCGTGATCGCGATCATGAAAGCTGAACAGGTTGAAGCGGTTGTGCGACAGAAAGCGCGTCTGAGGCACATGGTCAAGGTCGATCAGAACCTGGAAGATATGATAGCTCAGCCGGTGCCGCCGGGGCGCGAACCGCTGGTGGATGACCTCGCCGATGTAGAGGCCCGGCTGCATCACTCAGCGGCCTCCAGGCTGATATAATCCGTCCACGGATTATACTGGATGCGGCTCTTCGACCAGTCGAAATCCCACGGCCGGCGTTGGCCGGTGATCGCTTCGGCGACCGCCAGGCCCGATTGCAGTCCGTCTTCGTGGAAGCCCGAGCCGAAATAGGCGCCGCAGAACCACGAGCGGTGCTTTCCCTGAAGGCCGCCGAGCCGGGATTGTGCGTTTATGGCCCGGGCATCAAAGAGCGGATGTTCGAAGGTGGTGCGCTTGATGATCTTGGCCGGGTCGATGGGACGGGTTGGGTTGAGCGTGACGAAATAGTTCTGCTGCGTCCTCAGGACCTGCAACAGGTTCATCCAGTAGGTGACGCACAGCTGCTGCTCCGACGGAGTGGTACGCGTGCCAAGATAGTTCCAGCTTGACCAGGCCGCGCGCCGTTTTGGCATCAAGGCCGTGTCCGTGTGCAACACCACCTCATTGGGTGTGTAACTGAAGGCACCCAGGGTCGCACGCTCAGCGGCGGTGGCGGACGCGCCGAGAATTTTCAGGGTCACGTCGGCGTGGGTCGCGAAGACGACCTCATCAAACGTGTGCCGCTCACCATTTTGGTCGGTCAGGACCACGTGGTTCGCGCCGCGCTCGACGTTTGCGATAGCCGTATTCGTGCGGATACGGTGTGCGAACGGTTTCGTCAGTTCGCTCAGATAGGCCTGCGCGCCGCCGATGACGCTGCGCCACAGGATGCGGTCGGTGATCTTCAACAGGCCATGGTTTTCGAAGAAGGCGATAAAGGCCCGGAACGGATAATCCATGATCTGCTGCGCCGAGGTCGACCAGATGGCGGCGGCCTGCGGCAGCAGGTGATCGTCGATAAAGGCGCGGCCATAGTTGCGGTCCTTGAGATAGTCACCCAGGCGATAATCGCTCCGGGCGCGCGCGTCCTCGTCTTTCGGCGCTTCGCGATAGAAGCGGACGACATCGAGCAGCAATGACAGGAAGCGTGGGCGGAACAGGTTGCGGCGCTGGGCGAAGAGGCCATTCATGCCGAGACTGCTATATTCGAGGCGGCCTTCATCGACGCTGACCCCGAACGACATGTCGCTGAGCTGATGGGCGACGCCCAGATGGCGGAAGAGGGCAACGAGGTTGGGGTAGCAGGGCTCATTGAAAACGATGAAGCCCATGTCGACCCAGACAGGGATGTCGGCCGTGCCGGCGTTGACGGTATGACTATGGCCACCAGCCTGAGCCTCGCTCTCGAACACGGTGACGTCGCAGTGGCTGTTGAGCATCCAGGCCGCGGACAGTCCGGCAATACCCGAACCGACCACGGCAACCCTTCGTCTTGTCAGGTTCGACATATCGTACATGCGCCACTCTCCGCCGATGTTTGATGGCATGTACGCTTGGTCCGTAAGCGTGGATCACAAGGCCGGCGTGTGATCCAGTTGCCGGTAGGCGGCGTATCAGGACCAAAATCACCACAGGCGGGCCTGATGCCCGGCACCGAAAATGTCCTTTGACCGCGCACTGACATTGGGGTTTGTTGCACGCATGACCGAAACGGACAGCGCGCTATCGAAACGCCCCTCACCGGAGATGACGCCGGAGATGCTCCTGGCGCGCGTCGCTCAAAGCGACCGCGACGCCTATGCCGCCCTGTTCCTGCGCTTCGCGCCCAAGATCAAGGCTTTCGTCATGGGCCAGGGGCTGACGGCACAGGAGGCGGAGGACCTGGCGCAAGAAGCGATGCTGAGCGTCTGGCGCAAGGCGCACATGTTCGACGCCTCTAAGGCCAGCGCTGTCACCTGGATCTATTCGATTGCGCGCAACCTGCGCATTGACCTGGCGCGCAAGGCCAAGCGCGTCCGCGAGCTGCCCCAGGACCTGTGGCAAGGTGATGGCGACCGGGGCGCGGACGGCGAACTGATCCTCGCCGAAGACGCCGCGTCGGTCGCGGGCCTGCTGGAAACCTTGCCCAAGGAGCAGAAGACTATTCTGCGCCTGTCCTTTTACGAAGACCTGTCGCATGGCGATATCGCCAAGGCACTGGCTATCCCGTTGGGAACGGTCAAGTCGCGCATGCGCCTGGCCATGAGCCGTCTCAAGGCGGGTATGGCCGGATCAGTACCCGGAGAGCGTTCATGAATACAGTCCGTCACCATGTCTCGGAAGACCTGTTGTGGGACTATCACCGCGGCGCCCTGCCGCTGGGCCTGCGCCTGGCGATTACGGCACACCTCGAACTGTGCCCGCATTGCCGCGCCGAGACCGCCGTATTCGACGCTGTCGGCGGCGCGCTTCTGGACGAGATCGAGGGCGTGGAACTGTCGGATAGCGCGCTTGACCTGGCACTGGCGCGGATCGAGCGCCCGGAGGAACCGGCCAGGCCCGCCGCAAAGGCGCGACGTGAATTCCTGGCAGGATTTGACCTGCCTGACACTTTGAGCAAGGCGCGCATCGCCAACCGCTATTGGGCGGCGCCGGGCGTATGGATGGCGCCTATCCATGTCGATGATGCGCCCAAGGGCTCCAAGACCTTCCTGATGCACGTCAAGGCAGGCATGACCATGCCTGAACATACCCATCGCGGACCTGAAGTCACGGTGGTGCTGAAAGGGCGGTTCAGCGACGTTTATGGAGAATATGCCAAAGGGGATATCGCCGTGTGCGCCGACGAGCATTGCCATTCGCCCGCCATCCTCGACGAGGACTGCCTGTGCCTGGTTTGGCAGCAGGCGGCGATCGTGCCCAAAACCTGGCTGGGAAAGCTGTTGCAACCCTTCGCCCGTATTTAGGTGTCCGTCATGAAGCTCGCCATGGTCTACGGAATAGCGCTTGCCGTTCTGCTGGCGCTCGACTTTATCTGGTTATCGGCGACCGGGAACACAATCTACCGGCCGAACATGCAGGGTTTGATCCGTGAAAAGGTCAACCTGCTGCCCGCGGTCGGATTTTATGTACTGTTTGCCTTTGCGCTCGCCTACCTGGTCATCCTGCCGGCGGTGTCGGCAGGCCAGGTCAATCTCGTCGACCTGTCCTTGCGTGCCGGCGTTCTGGGCCTGGCCTGCTATGCGACCTACAGCCTGACCGGGCTGTCGATCATCCGCGACTGGCCGCTCAATGTCAGTCTTATCGACATGGTGTGGGGTACGTTCGTCGCCGTGGCGACGGCCAATGCGACGGTGTTTGGCCTTAAAGTTCTGGGGCAGGTGGCTTAAGGGCGTTGGCGACTTTAGATCGTGGCACACGTCCCAGTGCGTCCGAAATCTGCCACGCAGCATCGACGACCTTGGCGATATCCACGCCGGTTTCGATGCCCAGGCCATTGAGCATGTAGAGCACGTCTTCAGTCGCGACATTGCCCGACGCGCCCGGCGCATAGGGACAGCCGCCGAGCCCGCCGACCGACGCATCGAATGTACTGACGCCGAAATCGAGCGCGGTCAGGATATTGGCAAGGGCCTGACCGTAGGTGTCGTGACAGTGCAGGGCCAGTCGTTCTGACGGGATAAGCGTCATCACCTGGTCGAGCAGGCGGGCAATATCCGCAGGCGTACCGACACCGATCGTGTCGCCGAGGCTGATCTCGTAACAGCCCATTTGCAGCATCTTCTGCGCGACGCTTGTGGCCGCTCTCGGTGAGATCTTGCCCTCGTAAGGGCAGCCGACGACGCACGACACATAACCGCGCACCTTGACTCCGTCGCTCAGCGCCCGGTCCATGACAAAGCGGAAGCGTTCCAGGCTTTCATCGATCGAGCAGTTGATATTGCGCAGGCTGAAGGTTTCAGATGCCGCGCCGAAGATGGCGACGGTGGTGGCGCCGGCATCGCGCGCCGCTTCATAGCCTTGCAGATTGGGCGTCAAAACGGGGTAGTCGACGCCCTGGGCGCGCTGAATGCCGGCCATGACTTCGGCGGCATCAACCATCTGCGGCACCCATTTCTTCGACACGAAGCTGGTGGCCTCGATGTGGCGCAGGCCGGTTTCCGACAGGGCGTCGATCAGCGCGATCTTTTCGGCGGTTTCGACGATTTGTGTCTCAGCTTGTAGTCCGTCGCGGGGCCCGACTTCATACAGCGTAACCTGTGACGGCCTCATCCCAACACCCTCTCCCTGCTTGCGGGGAGAGGGTGGCTCGAAGAGCCGGGTGAGGGGCCTCTTTCAACGCGCACGATCATTTGGTCTCTTCAAACAGTTCCCGGCCGATCAGCATCCGCCTGATCTCCGACGTTCCGGCACCAATTTCATACAGTTTGGCATCACGCCACAGCCTGCCAGCCGGATATTCATTGGTATAGCCGTTTCCACCCAAAGCCTGAATGGTCTCACCGGCCATCCAGGTCGCTTTTTCCGCCGCGTAGAGGATACAGCCGGCAGCGTCCTTGCGCGTCGTCTCACCCCGATCGCAGCCCTGCGCCACGGCATAGACATAGGCACGGCAGGCGGCCCAGGTCGAATACATGTCGGCGATCTTGCCCTGCATCAGCTGGAAGGTGCCGATCGGCGACCCGAACTGCTCGCGGGTATGGACATAGGGGATGACCACATCCAGACAGGCGCGCATGATGCCGAGCGGCCCGCCCGACAGTACGACGCGCTCATAGTCGAGGCCTGACATCAAGACACCCGCACCGCGACCTTCGGCGCCCAGCACATTTTCCTCCGGCACTTCGCAGTCGGCAAAGACCAGCTCACCCGTGTGCGAACCGCGCATGCCCAGCTTGTCGAGCTTCTGCGCGACCGAAAAGCCCCTGAAGCCTTTTTCGACCAGAAAGGCGGTGATGCCCTTCGATCCGGCGGAAGGATCGGTCTTGGCGTAGACGACCAGCACATCGGCGTCGGGGCCGTTGGTGATCCACATCTTGGAACCGTTCAGCACATAGCGATCGCCGCGTTTGTCGGCGCGCAGCTTCATCGACACGACGTCCGATCCGGCGCCGGTCTCCGACATGGCAAGCGCCCCGACATGGTCACCGGAAATCAGTTTTGGTAGATATTTCGCGCGCTGTTCGGCCGTGCCGTTGCGGGTGATCTGGTTGACGCAGAGATTGGAATGCGCGCCGTAGCTAAGGCCAATCGACGCGGAAGCCCGGGAGATTTCCTCCATGGCGATGGTGTGGGCCAGATAGCCCATGGCAGCCCCGCCATATTCCTCAGGCGCGGTCAGGCCCAGCACACCTAAGTCGCCCAGGCCCTTCCACAAATGCATGGGGAACTGGTCGCTGCGGTCGGTTTCCTCGGCCAAAGGCGCGATTTCACCGGCGGCGTATTGGGCAACAGCTTCGCGCAAGGCATCGATATCTTCGCCGTGACCGAAGGAGAGGTGAGGGAAGTCGATCATGGCAGAGTTCCTTGGCTGCGAAGATGCCCCTCACCCGGCTCTTCGAGCCACCCAACGCTGGCGAAAGCTATACTTTCGCTGGCGCTATACCCCGCAAGCAGGGAGAGGGAAAGGAGGCGCAATCTTACCCCCTCTCCCCGCTTGCGGGGAGAGGGTTGGGGTGAGGGGCGAACCGCAGGTTGGTTCGAGTCCATCATGTGTCACTAATCTCGACCAGCAAGGCCTTATCCGCGACCTGCGCATCGACTTCGCCATAGACCGCTGCGATGGTGCCGGCGCGGGGCGCCTTGATGGTGTGTTCGATCTTCATGGCGCTGAGGATTAGCAGCTTCTGGCCCTTTTCGACCGTATCGCCGGGGGCGACGAACAGCTCGATGACCTTGCCTGGCATGGGCGAGACGATATAGCCGGAAGCCGCCACCGCTTCGTGTCCGTCGCCGGCTTCGAGATGCAGATGGCTGCGCGGTGGCAGGTTCAACCAGAAGCCCGACAGGTCATTCCACGGTGAAGTCGGATCGGCAACCAATGCGTTGCCATTTGCTTCGACGTCAGGCCATGGCAGGGTTAGCCGCTCGGCATGCCGGCCGATAAAGCCTGTATCGATCCGGGCGGCGGCAAAGTCCGGGTCGGACACGACGCGGCGCAGGAAGCCGAGATTCGTCGCCAGACCGCTCAGGCGCGTATGGATCAGCGCCTCGCGCATTTTTTTAAGCGCCTCAACCCTGTCACGGCCATGGACGACGATCTTGGCGATCATCGGATCGTAGAAGACGCTGACCTCGTCGCCCTGTTCGACCGCCGATTCGATCCGCGCAGACGCCGGAAACTCCAGCTTTTCCAGCCACCCGGTCGCCGGCAGGAAGTCGTTCTGCGGATCTTCGGCATAAAGCCGCGCCTCGATGGCATGACCAGTGATCGCCAGTTGATTCTGCGTCAGCGGCATGGGCTCACCTGCGGCAATGCGCAACTGCCACTCGACCAGATCGACGCCGGTGATCTCTTCAGTCACCGGATGCTCGACCTGAAGCCGGGTATTCATCTCCATGAAATAAAAGGGCGCATTTTGAATGCCGTTCGAGACATCGACGATGAACTCGACCGTCCCCGCGCCGCGATAGCCAATTGCCTCTGCCGCGCGCACAGCTGCCTGACCCATGGCAGAGCGCAAACCTTCAGGCAAGTCAGGCGCGGGGGCTTCTTCAATCACCTTTTGATGACGGCGTTGCAAAGAGCAGTCGCGTTCGAACAGATGTACGACCTGCTGGTGCGAATCGGCAAAAAGCTGGATTTCGATATGCCTTGGCACCTCGATATACTTTTCGATCAGCACCTTGGGATCGCCGAAGGCGTTCTGGCCCTCACGCTGGGCGGAGACGAGCGCATCGGCAAAATCGGATGGCTGATCGACGCGGCGCATGCCCTTGCCGCCACCGCCAGCCACGGCCTTGATCAGGACCGGATAGCCGATGTCGTCGGCCTGGGCCTGCAAAGTCTCAACAGTCTGATCGTCGCCATGATAGCCTGGCGTCACCGGCACACCGGCTTGGGTCATCAAAGCCTTGGCGGCGCCTTTCAAGGCCATGGCGCGGATGGCGTCGGGCGTCGGGCCGATAAAGACGATGCCGGCGGCCTCACAGGCTTCAGCGAACTCGGCGTTTTCCGACAGGAAGCCATAGCCCGGATGGATGGCCTGGACGTTGCGATTCAGGGCGGCGGCGATAATCAGATCACCGCGCAAGTATGATTCAGACGCGGCCGCCGGTCCGATTAGCACCGCTTCATCGGCCTCACGCACGAATGGCGCGTGGCGATCGGCCTCGCTGTAGACGGCAACAGTCCGCACCCCCAATTTCCGGCAGGTGCGGATGATGCGTCGGGCGATTTCGCCGCGATTGGCGATCAGGATCTTATGGAATAGGCTCATTCGATCCAGCCCGGCTTGCGCTTGTCCAGAAAGGCCGACATGCCTTCGCGCGCTTCGCTTGATGCCCGGCGCGCGGCGATGCGGTCGGCCGTCATGGCCGTCAATTCTGGGGTCACCGGCTGACCCGCGACATCGGCGATCAGGCGTTTGGTATCGGCGATCGCCTCAGGTCCGCCCAGACATATGGCGTCGACGACGGTTTTCGCTGTCGCTTCGATATCCTCGCTGACTTCGTGGACGAGGCCGATGCGCCGGGCTTCATCCGCTCCGAAGCGTTCGCCCGTCAGCATATAGCGCCGTGCCTGGGCCTGGCCGATCTTGGCCACGACATAGGGCGAAATCGTCGCCGCAATGATGCCAAGACGCACCTCAGTCAGGCCGAACACGGCTTTCGGATGCGCGATGGCGATGTCGCAGCAGGCAACAAGGCCGGTCCCGCCGCCCAGCGCCGCGCCATTGATCAATCCGACGATCGGTTTCGGACAAGTGCTCAGCTCGTTGAACAGTCGGGCGATATTCATCGCATCTGCACGGTTCTCGACCTCGTCCTGGTCGGCGGCGCGCTGCATGTAGGCGAGGTCGGCGCCGGCGCTGAACGACTTGCCAGCGCCGGTCAGCAGGATGGCGCGGACATTGGCGTGACGGCCCAGCATATGGATACAGTCGGTCAGCTCGCGGATCAGGACGTCGTTGATCGCGTTGTGCACGTCCGGCCGGTTGAGCGTGGCACGGGCGACGCCGTGCTTGTTCATTTCGATGGAGACCAGAGCCATGGGTTACATCCTGAACACGCCGAACTTGGTCGGCTCTATGGGGGCATTGAGCGCAGCAGACAGTCCCAAACCCAGCACCCGGCGTGTATCAGCGGGATCGATCACGCCGTCGTCCCACAGGCGCGCTGAGGCATAATAAGGATGACCCTGCGCTTCATAGGTGTCGCGGATCGGCGCTTTGAACGCCTCTTCCTCGTCAGATGACCATGCACCGCCCTTGGCCTCGATGCCGTCACGCTTGACGGTCGCCAGCACATTGGCGGCTTGTTCACCGCCCATGACCGAAATGCGCGCATTGGGCCACATCCACAAAAAGCGCGGATCGTAGGCGCGGCCGCACATGCCGTAATTGCCGGCGCCGTAGGACCCGCCGATGATGACGGTGAACTTGGGCACATTTGCGCAGGCGACCGCCGTGACCATCTTGGCGCCGTGGCGGGCAATGCCTTCATTTTCATAGGCGCGCCCGACCATAAAGCCGGTGATGTTCTGCAGGAAGATCAGTGGAATGCCGCGCTGGCTGCACAGCTCGACGAAGTGCGCGGCTTTCAGCGCGCTTTCGGAGAACAGGACGCCGTTGTTGGCGACAATGCCGACCGGATAGCCGAAAAGGTGCGCGAATCCGCAGACGATGGTGTCGCCATAGAGCGCCTTGAACTCGTCGAACTCCGAACCGTCGACCAGCCGGGCGATGACTTCTCGGACATCATAGGGCTTGCGTGTATCGGCCGGAATGACGCCATAGAGCTCTAAGGCGTCATAAAGCGGCTCAACGACTTCGCGCGTCGCTAAAGGAATCCTCTTTTTTCGGTTGAGGTTTGCGACGATGCGGCGGGCGATCCCCAGTGCGTCGGCGTCGTTGGCGGCCAGGTGATCGACGACGCCGGAAACACGGGCATGGACGTCGCCGCCGCCCAGGTCTTCGGCCGAGACGACTTCGCCGGTCGCCGCTTTCACCAAAGGCGGGCCGCCCAGGAAGATGGTGCCCTGATTGCGGACGATGATGCTCTCATCCGACATGGCCGGTACATAGGCGCCGCCGGCGGTGCAACTGCCCATGACGACGGCGATCTGGGGGATGCCGAGCGACGACATGCGCGCCTGATTGAAGAAGATGCGGCCGAAATCGTCCTTGTCCGGGAAGACCTCATCCTGGTTTGGCAGGTTGGCGCCGCCGGAATCGACCAGATAAACGCACGGCAGGTTGTTCTGCTGGGCGATCTCCTGCGCGCGCAGGTGCTTCTTGACCGTCAGCGGATAGTAGGTGCCACCCTTGACGGTGGCGTCGTTGCAGACGACTACGCATTCGATGCCGGAGATGCGGCCGATGCCTGTGATGATACCGGCGGCCGGCACCTCGTCGTCATAGACCATGTGCGCGGCCAGGGCCGAGAGCTCAAGAAACGGCGAGCCGGGATCGATCAAGCCGGCGACGCGGTCGCGTGGCAAAAGCTTGCCACGGGCAGTGTGCTTTTCGCGGGCGGCAGGGGAGCCACCCAGGGCGATCTGCCCGGAAAGTGTGCGCAGGTCGTCGACCAGCCCCTGCATCCGGGCGGCATTGGCCCGGTAGTCGCCATCGGCGACGTCGATTTCGCTGCGGAGCGCAGGCATATTCGTCCCTGTGTCGTTTTTTGTTATGTTAGCCGAATATATCGCCCGGTCTATAAAAGTTTCAAATGAAATCTTTTCTCAAGCGGCCGTTTTCAGGCGCCTTTTAGGGGCGGCCAGACCTACCCAAGGCAGGAGAGAGAAGCGTTTCATCACGAGATGGGCGATGATGGGCCCGCCGATGCCGACGCTTATGCCCACGAGGATGTGAACCGTGGGATCATTGATGCGCAGGAATTTCGACAGGATCACGCGCGCACCGACCGCACAGATGATGTGCATGACGTAGATGCTGAGCGAATATTCACCAAGTTTAGTGAACAGGTCGAGCATGCGACCCTTCAGGCGCGTCGCTATCAGGATCAGCAGGGTCAGGCCCAGGACGCCCGCCGGCATGGCCCAGATCGATTCGATGCGCCGTTCAGCCAGGTAAAAGGCTGCTGCGACCGCGCCCACGAAGGCGATAGCGACCAGCGCGATCACCGACCAGTTCGCCGACGGCGTAGGTATGCGCCGCGAAATTTCCACGCCCAGCAGATAGAAGATGATGACCCGGATCATCAGGGTCGGCCAGAGGGTGATTTCAACGGGCCGCACCACCTCTAGGACCACCATGACCAGCAGGCCGGCGGCGATCAGGATCCATAGGCTGAACTTAAGCAATTGGCCCCATACCGCCAGGATGATGTGGCAGGCCATCAGCGTGTACAGGAACCAGAACTGGCCGATGGGCACCAGCAACATGCCTGTCAGGTTCTCGATCGTAAACGCGTTATTGCCAGCGCCGGGCAGGGCCAGTTGAATGCCGCCCTGGATCAGGGACCACAGGAAATAGGGGTAGATTATCGTCGGGATCTTACCGCGCAGGAAGTTCGCTGGCCCCTTGCACAGGCTGTATTGCACGGTCCATCCCGCCAGGACGAAAAAAAGCGGCATATGGAAGGTGTAGACGCCAAAATCGCTCCACTGGAATGCCGGCGAGGTGAGAGGGACGATGCCTGCACTGGCTGTACCGCGCAGGACGTGACCGTAGACAACCAGCACGATCCCCAGGCCTTTGGCCGCATCCAGCCAGGCAACACGTTCTGCCGCACGATTCATCAAGCACTCCCTTTGTGCAGTGCGAAATCGGTAACATGCTTTCTCATAGTGGTAAAATGTTCGTTTGGAACCTGAAACTGATACGGTGTGAGGTATATATCTTGCAGGGTTGCCCGCCAGAGGACCGCAAGAGTCCCGGATGGAAACGATCGCAGGAATGCCCAATGTATCATTTTCCCGATAGGGGCCGAAATGTCCCGGTTCAGGACTGGATGTCGTTCTGGAACCCCTTACGGCTGATGGACTTAACCCAGCCGTTTTACAAGAATGTAAGTGCCTGTGATCGCGTCCTGCGGCCGGGTAGGGCGGATGAAGCGCCAAGTTTTCAGCCCGGTGAAAAGGTACGGGTTCGCTCGGCCACGGAAATTCTTTCGACATTGGATATGAGCGGCCGTCTCAATGGTTCGCCCTTCCTGAATGTCATGGTGCCGTTGATCGGCGCGGTTGGCACCGTCCAGACGGTAATGCCCTGTGCAACAGTGGTGCTGGAGTTCGGAACCGGCGGCCATTGGGTCTGGAAGACGGAGTGGCTGGCATCGGCCGGGCCGGCGCCGCATTTGGCTCCACGCGCAGAGGAGGCCGCACGCCGACGGCTTGCGGCGCTTGCGGCGGACTATCCCGAGGCCTGACGGGGCGGCGTAATCTTGTTTACTTTTTGTTCTTCGTCTAAACTGGCGGCGAATGACTGGATTCGCCATGACAGAGGACGTTCTCGACGATAGCGGCACCCCGCGCAAGATCGTCCATATCGACATGGATGCTTTCTACGCGTCGGTCGAACAGCGCGACAATCCGGACCTGCGTGGCAAGCCTGTGGCCGTCGGGGGTGCACGCGAACGCGGTGTTGTTGCTGCGGCATCCTATGAGGCGCGGAAATTTGGCGTCAGGTCGGCCATGGCCTCGGTGACGGCGCGGCGCAAGTGCCCTGAGCTGGTCTTCGTCAAGCCGCGCTTCGAAGTCTATAAGGCTGTATCTCAGCAGATTCGCGAGATCTTCGCCGAGTATACGCCGCTGATCGAACCCCTGTCGCTTGACGAAGCCTATCTCGACGTTACGGAGAACCTGGCCGGCATTGCATCTGCCACAGAGGTGGCCAGGGCCATTCGCGCACGCATCCGTGAAGTGACGGGCCTGACCGCGTCGGCCGGCGTGTCCTACAACAAGTTCCTGGCCAAGCTGGCGTCGGACTATGATAAGCCCGATGGCCTGTTCGTCATCCGTCCGGAACAGGGCGCCGACTTCGTTCGTGACCTGGCCGTCGCCCGCTTTCACGGCATAGGGCCGGCGACCAGCGAAAAGATGCGCCGTTTAGGCATCGAGACCGGGGCCGATCTCCGGAACAAGAGCCGCGCTTTCCTGCAGGAACATTTTGGCGTGTCGGGTGACTGGTACTACTCGATTTCCCGCGGCATCGATCATCGTCGCGTGCGGCCGGATCGGGAACGTAAGTCCGTCGGCGCTGAGACGACCTTCTTTCGCGACATCGACAGCCCCGCAGAAGCGCGCGAAGGCCTGGTGCCGCTTATAGACAAGGTCTGGCGCTACTGCGAGCGCGAAACCCTGCATGGCCGTACCGTCACGCTGAAGGTTAAGTTTAACGATTTCCGCCAGATTACCCGCAGTCGCACGGGGGCTCCGGTCGATGATTCTGAAGCCCTGCGCCGTGTCGTCTTTACCCTGCTGGACGGCGTTTTTCCGCTGGCCCGAAGCATACGTCTGTTGGGCGTTTCGATCTCCTCCTTCGACGGGGTCGGGGACGGTGAACAGCAGCTGCAACTGGCACTCTAGGATTGGAAGTGCAAACGATTTAGTTCGTTATGTGTGCTGATTTCCACACCCGCCCGTAGAGTAGACTTAGCAACAACGTCTTAAGGGCATTCGGCGCGAACTCAGCTGTCATGTGTGTCATTGTGCAAACAGGCAACCTCGTAAGGTAGTGCTTTTGTATTGTTCGAAAGTAGTGCCAAATGAATAACTAAAAAACTCGGTCATACCGACATTATGGGTGGCATGGGAGATGATAAATAAATGTCGAAGTGGGCGGTATTAGTCTAATCTTCGCCTCTCTATTGCAACGTCTTGCGTTTTGGTTAATGGTGGCGTCCGATTCTGCTTCGGGCCTGTGCCCTTGAAAAATGTGATCGACCGTTTAAAGGTCACTGGTTATCGGATTAACTATGCGCATCATATATACGGTCATGGCCCTTCTCTCCCTTTTCATACCTATTTCCGTCCTCGCCGCCGCCGGTCAGCAAGGGCCCGTTTTCATTACGGACCCGAACCCCAGCTTCTCGGACCTCGCTTTCAAGGCGGACGTAACGCGCCGTGTGGGTGCGTTCGGCCTGACGCCGACCGCCTATGTGGGGCTGGTTTCGACGGACAACGCGAAATTTTCCGGCACGAACAAGGACGGCGACCAGATCGCGCAGCTCGGCGGCGCCGTTTCGCTGGCGTCCAGCTGGAGTCGCCACGAATTGAAGGCGACGGCCAGTGTCGATGCCGAACGCTATTTCAGCAATGACGACGAAAACACGGTCGATGCAGGCCTCAACGTCACCGGCCGCTATGACTTCTCGCAATACACCAGCCTTACCGGTGACTTCCAGATCGCACGCGCCCATGAACCGCGCAGCATTCGTTCACTGGACCTGCAGGCCCAGGGCCTGGCTGAGGCAAGTGAGCCTTCGCAATACGGCCAGACCCTGTCGCGGCTGTCTTTCGCGACGAGCGGCAATCGCCTGCGGTTTGTCGGCACAGTTGGCGTCCGGACCGTAGACTATTCGAACCTGAAGCTTGTGGACGGCACTTTCGTCGACCAGAACTATCGCCAGTCGGATTTGTCGACGGCCGATGCGCGCCTGGACTACAAGTTCGGTACGGGGACGTCGCTTTTTGTTAACTACCAAGCCAACAGCATGCGATTCGACTTCCTGCCGGCGAATGGCAAGACGCGGGACTCCGATGGCTATGCGGTGCGTGTGGGCGCGGCCTTTGATTTGACGGACCTGCTGACTGGCGACGTCCAGATCGGTCATATGCGTCAGGAGTACAAGGAGGCGACCTATAAGCCCGTGTCGGGCGCCTCTTATATGGCCAATCTGCGTTATCTGCCGACACGTCTGACCACGCTGACTTTTACGGCGCGCCGCTCGATCGAGGATTCTCCGGACACGGAAGCATCGGGTTACTTCTACAGCCTGGCCCGGCTGACCGTGCGCCATGAACTGACGCGCCGCCTGAACCTGGGTGCCAGCCTGGAACAGTCTGAATATGACTATAATGGCATCAAGCGTGACGATACGTACAATGGTATCTACGTAGGTGCGCAGTACGAGCTGAACCGCCGGATGATGATAGAGGTCAATTACCGCAACCGCAAATTCGAGTCGCGGGGCGATGATGCGTTCAGCGATCCCAAATATACCGAGAACCGTATCGGCGTGTGGCTCAAGACCAGCCTCTAATATTGAGCGGGCATTGTGCGGCGCAGCATGAATCTGTACCATTCTGAACCGCATACCGTTGTTACGGCGGGATTTGCTAGCGTGCTGCGCCGTAAAATCGGGGCTTAAGGCTGGATAAAGCCCGGTAATACAGCTAATTGTCTAAAATGTGTCGCGCGTGGAGCGGGACTTGCAGGCCTGTGCGCGGGTAAATGATTTATGTTGCTTCGCGGCATAAGTCTATGTATCTTGGCGCGGGTGCGGAGGGGCATCAAATGAAGGAATTGGATTTGCGAGGTCTGTTTACAGTTGCTTTGCTTATGTTGGTGCCGGCGGCTACGGTCGCTCAGGTGTCCACTTCCGACCAGGGCGCAGTTGCTTCGGCTCCCGCCAGTTCACCTGTCGCCGGATATCGCATGGGTGGCGGCGACAAGCTGCGTATGACGATCTATGGTGAGCCTGATCTGAGCGGTGAGTTCGCGGTTAATGGCGCTGGTGTCGTCTCTCTTCCGCTGATTGGCGAAGTCAACGCCCGCGGCTTGACCGTGTCGGAGTTCGCTACGTCCGTGCAGGAAAAGTTCAAGGCAGGTTATTTGCTGGACCCAAAGGTCAGCGTCGAAATCACGAACTTCCGGCCATACTACATCATGGGCGAAGTCGGTAAGGCCGGGGAATACGGGTATAGCGACGGTTTGACCGTCATGAACGCCATTGCCCGCGCCGAAGGCTTTACCTATCGCGCTCAGCAAAAGCGCGTCTTCATCAAGCCGTACGGCAAGACAGAGGAAACGGAAGTTCCTCTGACGGCTGATCTTGTCGTGCAGCCCGGCGATACCATCCGTATCGCGGAGCGGCACTTCTAATACGCCGGGGATTGTCTGCGGACAACAGGCGGCACGGGCCTAAATTTTGAAGTCCAGACTCAGCGTATTGTCCGCTGAGGCGCTTCGCTTTGACTTTTAACCACTACTCAAGCGGGTCAGATATTATATGCAAAACGTTGCGCCACCAGACTCGGATTCCAATTCGGAAGTCTTTGACATCCGCACGGTCATTTCCATGCTGCGGATACACATGTGGTTATTCGTTGGTGTTTTCGCCGTGGTGTTTCTGGCAGGCCTGGGCCTTACCCTGACCCAACCGGCAAAATACACCAGCTCAGCCAGCGTGATGATCGGTGGCCAGAAGCTCAAGATGGTGCCCAATGCGCAGGAGGTGGCTACTGACCTGCCGCAGGACTCCACCGCGATCGATACCGAAGTCGAGGTCCTGCGCTCGCTGGCGCTGGCCGATAGCGTAGTTGCGAAGCTGGGGCTGGAGAAGGATCCAGAATTCAATCCGACGCTGAAGAAGCCCGAAGGGATCATGGCATTCCTGCCCCGTAAACCGGCCGCCGAAGTCAACGGTCAAACCCTGCGTCAGCAAATCATAGGCAACCTGCTGCAATCCGTCTCGGTCAAGCGGCAGGGCCTCACCCGCGTTATCACCGTCAGCGTCGAAACCGGATCGCCGGTGAAGTCCGCTCAGATCGCCGGCGCGTGGCTCGACCAGTATACCAAGCGCCAAGTCAGCCAAAGCAACAATCTGCTGGTCAACGCCAATGAGCAGTTGGGTGAACGCCTCGAGCAGCTGCGCAAGGAGGCCATCGCCGCCGACGCCGCCGTCCAGCAGTTCAAGATCGCCAATGGCCTGGGTGTCGACAGTCCGATGGGCGCTGCCTCGCTTCCGGAGCAGCAGATGGCCTATCTGCAGCAGTCGGAGGGCGAGGTGAGGGCATCGCTGGCGGCCAATCAGGCGCGCCTGGATGCCGCCAAGCGGGCAGCGGGCAGCGGGGACCTTACTTCGGGCGACACGTTGAACTCCGATGTCCTGCGCGACCTGCGCACGCGTGAAACCGAGATACGCACGCGCCTGGCCAACCTGCGCGGCCGCTACGGCCCCATGCACCCTGAGGTCGTCAAGGCGACCAACGAAGAGGCGGCCCTTGAACGTCAGATCCAGGCCGAAATGACGCGCGCCGTCGCCAACCTGCAAACCCAGGTCGATGTCGACAAACAGCGTCTGGCGGCCCTTCAGGGTGGTGTGTCGTCGGCGCGTGGCTCGTTGAACAGGAACCTGGCGGCGAATACGCGCCTGCACGACCTGCAAATGCAGGCGGAAGCGGCGCATTCGGTCTATGAAAGCTATCTGCAGCGCCATAAGGACACGACGACTCAGGAAGGCCTGGAAAATTCCAGCGCTCGCATCCTGTCGGAAGCCAAGGTTCCGACCCTGCGCAGCTCACCTAAACTCGGCTTCTCGGTCATGCTGTCCTTCCTGGCGGGTCTGGTCGCCGGTTCGGCGGCGGTCGCGGTGAAGTATGCAATGCGTCGCGGCATCTCTTCGGGCACCGATGTCGTCAAGCACCTGAACGTGCCTTATCTGGGCGGCATTGCCAACCTGGCCTCGACGGTCAAGACACGCATCAGCACCACAGGCAAGCTATGGGAATATCTTGAAGCCAATCCGCTGTCGGTATTCGCCGAGCAGTACAAGATCCTGTTGACGGCTATCAACTTCAGCAAAGTGAGCCAGGACAAGCGCGTCATCGCCATCACCTCGGCCATCCCCGGTGAAGGTAAGACGACAACCAGCATCTGTCTCGCCAAAACCATCCAGATGCTCGGCAAGTCCGTGGTGGTCGTGGACTGCGACCTGCGCCGCCACTCGGTGTCGACCTCGATCGGCGGCGACTACCAGGCCGGCCTGATCGAAGTCCTTGCCAACAGGGTCAGTCTGGACAATGCTCTTTATGATGGCGGCCGCGGTGTCATGTACCTGCCGGTCGCTGATGGGCCCGTGCCTTCGGAAAACCAGTTCGGCACCCCGCGCATGGCCGCCCTTCTGGAAGAGCTGAAGACGCGTTTCGACGTTATCATCCTCGATACCGCGCCGGTCCTGCCGATTGTCGATACGCGCCTTCTGGCCCACCAGGCAGACGTGGTCGTCCTGCTCGCCAAATGGAACGACACCCCGGTTGGCGCGACGCAGACTGCGCTCGACATCCTGTACAATGAAGGCCTGGATAACCTCGCCGGTGTCGCCCTGACCCTGGTCGACCTAAAGAAGCAGTCGATTGCTTCGGGTATCGGCAGCGAGTACTACTATAATTCGTACAAGAGCTATTACACGACCAACAGCAAGTAGGCTCCAGGCCTTCCGGCGAAGCTTACCGATTTCCGTTTGGAAATTCCTCGTCCCCAACTGATAAGCGCGTCCCGGATACTCCGGGACGCGCTTTTATTTTGGCGGAGATATAACAGGCATCCCACGACATGCCTGACGGGACACAAGCTCAGACTCAGGTCAAGACGTACACAACAGCTGTCCAGAAGGCGGTGCAGAAGGCAATCATGCCCAACGCGGTCCAACCGAACGGAACGGGACGTGACGCTGGCGTCATAGGGCCGCTTTCGAGCTGTTGTTGCAGACTGACCTGCAAGCCACGCGCCGGCGAGGGTACAGACGTCGCCGTGCTGGCGTCGGCAATGGCAACCGGTACGTCCGCGGACTGCGGCATGGAGATAGGCGGGGCCTCGGAGGCAGGTTTCAGTTTGCGGCTTTGCATGGCGTCGATCCTGTCAATTCCCCGGTAATCTGACACATCAGCGTTAAAACGCCGTGAGCGTACAGAGTTAACAAGGAATGAAAGATGCCGAAGGTTGGTTGACGCGTTGTAAAAATGCCGGATTTCTAAAAAACAATACCCGGCGGATTCATCGACGAGGGCGGCGGCGGGTTTTCCACGCTATCGCTGTATAATATTGGTCCGATTATATCCATTTTCCTACTTTCGAGGCTGTCCCATGATCGATCGCAGACTTATGATAGCCTCTGGCGTGTCTCTAATGGCGTGCGCGGGTAACGGCCTGGCCGCTTCAGCATTACATGAGGGATACATTCTGCCGCGCAACAGCTGGGCCCCAACCCTGGGGGGCGCCGGCGGCCGGATCGTCAAGGTTCGTAATCTCGATGCCTCGGGTCCGGGCTCCCTGAAGGAAGCACTGGAGCAGGATTTTCCCCGTATCATTGTCTTCGAGGTCGGCGGTGTCATCGACATGGCCGGCGGCAGCATCAAGATCCGCTTTCCCTACATGACAATAGCGGGCCAGACTGCGCCGTCCCCGGGCGTGACGCTCATCCGCGGCCAGGTCAGCATCGCGACGCACGACGTCATTCTGCAACACCTGGCGTTCCGGCCGGGGCGGGCGGGGAATGTGCCAGGATCCGGCTGGGAGGCCGACGGCCTGACCCTTTATGGCGCACATGATGTCATCATCGATCATTGCAGCTTCAGCTGGGCGACCGATGAAAATCTCTCGATATCGGGCACCCGCTTTGACGGACGGGCCGGAATGGGGCAGGCGCCGGGCGCGCCCTATAACATAGTCGTTAGCAACAGTATCATTGCCGAAGCGCTCATGAACGCCACGCACCGCAAGGGCGCGCATTCAAAAGGGCTGCTGATCCACGACAATGCCGAAAACGTGCTAGTCATTGGCAATATCTTCGTCAGCAACGACGACCGCAGCGCGCTTTTCAAGGGCGGGTCTCAGGGCGCCTTTGTCAACAACGTCGTCGTCAATCCGGGCGTGACGGCGCTGTCCTACAATTTGTCGCCGCGGGAATGGCAGGGACAGCCGGTACGAACCGGCCGCCTTAGCGCTATCGGCAATATCTATTCTCCCGGCGCGGATACGCGCAAGAACCTGCCGTTCCTACGCATACTGGGAGACGGACCGGTCGAGGTCTATGCGAGCGACAATGCCCGCGTGACACCCGATGGGAAGCTCGAGGTTCTGAACGATAAGACAGCTGAGCCGTCTCCCTTGAAACGTGACATGCCGCACGCCTATATACCTAACGGCCTCAGGGTCCTGTCGTCGGCCCAGGCGTGGGCGCTGGTCTTCGAGACTGCAGGCGTCCGGCCTTGGGATCGGGACATGATTGACCAGCAGATTCTGGTCCGCGCCCGTAGTGGCACCAGCCGTATCATCGACAGCGAGGCAGAGGTTGGCGGCTATCCGCATTACAGGCCGGTCAAGCGATCTTTCGAGGCGTCGGAATGGAGTCTGCCGGACGTGACGCCGCGATCGCGCAAAAAGGAATAACCATCGGGGATGGTTGATTATAAACACCGTTCTCTTACGAAAAATAAGCTGATTTCCGCCAATCGGCTTGTTTTGTGACGATGGTGCGATTTTGCAAGGGCTGGCGTTTAGTGAAAATGCACAAACTGTTTGTAAAACATAACCCGCAAGCGATAGATAACACCTAACTTGATGGCCGCATATAAGCCTTCGCAGGCCGGTCATCTAAGGAGCCTTTGGCATATGAGCAGTAAATCGGAAAAGAGGGTCATCAATCCTGCCCTGCGTGCTGCGCTTTCCGCGTGTAAGCAGCACCTCATGGGCGTTGCTGTCTTCAGCTTCTTTCTGAATCTGCTTTTTCTGGCGCCAACGATTTACATGCTTCAGGTTTACGACCGCGTCGTCCCCACCGGCGGTGTCGTTACCCTGCTTTATCTGACCCTCATCCTGGTCTTCGCGCTCGTCGTGTTGAGCCGCCTTGATCAGTTGCGTACCCGGCTTCTAACCCGGTCCTCCGCCCGTCTGGACAAACTCCTGTCGGGGCAGATCCTGCACCGGCTGTATTCTATCCCGACCACAGGTGGCAAGAGCGCCGCCTTCGCCGGCATGATGCGTGAATTCGATACCATGAAGGGCGTGCTCAGCGGCCCAGGGGTGATCGCGCTGTTCGATGCGCCTTGGATTGTCTTCTACCTTGGCCTTTGCTTCCTTCTGCACCCCTTCCTTGGCGCCCTGGCCTTGGCCGGCGGCGTCGCCCTTGCGCTCATCACCTATCTGAATGAACGCGCGACCTATGAAAAAATTACGTCGGCCAACCAGGCCATTACCAGTGCTTATCTTGAGCAGGAGGCCCTGACGTCCCGGGCGGATGTCATTCGCGCCTTGGGTATGCAGAGTGAAATGGTCCAGATCCAACTCAAGAGCCGCAGCACGGGCGTGAGCGAAAGCATGCGCGCTAACGCCGCGGGCGACAATTTCGCCGCCCTGACCAAGTTTCTCAAGATGCTGCTGCAATCGGTGGCGCTGGGCGTCGGGGCTTATCTGGCCATTTCGCAGCAGATCTCGGCCGGAGCCATCTTTGCTGCCTCCTTGCTGATGACGCGCTCGATCGCGCCCATGGAGCAGATTATCGGCCAGTGGCGCAGCCTGACCAAGGGCTACAATGCCTATAACAAGCTCAACAATCTCTTCTATCAGGTCGATCCGGAACCCTCGCTGGTTCAACTGCCGGTCCCGAAGTCCTCCCTGATCGTCGACAATCTGACGGTCGCCAACCGCGAACAGCGCCGCTACTACCTTCAGGGCGTGTCCTTCGCTATAAATGCGGGTGAGACGGTCGCCGTCATCGGTCCCAGCGGCGCCGGTAAGACAACCCTGGCGAAGGCCATCGTCGGCATCGACGCCTATGATTACGGCACGGTTCGTTTCGACGGCTCCGAGCGCTCGGAGTGGGATCAGCAGCGACTGGCGAAGTATATCGGCTTCCTGCCTCAGGATACCTGTCTGTTTCCGGGCTCCATCGCGGCCAATATCAGTCGGTTCGAAGGCACGCTGAATACGGATTCCCCGCTGATCGACCAGAAGATCGTCGAAGCGGCCAAGGCGGCCGGCGCCCACGACATGATTTCGAAGTTTCCGCAAGGCTACAACACGGTCCTCGGACCGGGTGGTTCAGGCCTGTCCGCCGGACAGGCGCAACGCATTGGCCTGGCGCGGGCCTTGTACGGCGATCCGTTCTTGCTGGTTCTCGACGAGCCGAACGCACACCTCGACCAGGAGGGTGAAGAGGCCCTCATAAAGGTGATTCATGCGTTCTGTGAACGCGGCGGCGCGGTGATGGTCATCGTGCACCGTGCGGCCATCCTGTCAGTCGTCAATAAGATTCTGTTCCTGAAAAACGGCCGGGCCGGTTTCTTCGGCACACGGGATGAATGGGTCAAGGCCCAGCAACCGCAATCCCAGATCGAGGGCGATGATCCGAAAGCCAGGCCCGCCCTGGTGAAAAACAGCTAACCTAGTGTCCTGATTCTGAAATTCGCTCGCATTTGATATCGACCTCAGGCGGATTTCAGAATCACAAGGACACTCGCAACTTATAGATTCTAGTGTCGTTCTCGATTTCGAAGTTCGGTTCGGAGGGCGATATCAAAATCGCTCGAACTTCGAAATCACGACACTAGCGTGTGTTAGACGATGCGCATATCTTTGACCCCTTATAGCCCCCAGGCAATGTCATGAGCGACAACGCACTTGTTAATGCTGACAAAACAGAAATCGCTGTCGACCTCGACGGCCGTCTCTCCGTGCAGGACGACCCGCGCCGGGACATAAGAAACGGTGTCATCTTCGTGATTGCCTTCTTCTTGATCTTTGTCGGTCTGGCGGCGATCATACGTGTCGATGCGGCCATCTACTCGCAGGGTTCGATCGTCGTGAGTGGATCGCGGCAGCAGGTCCAGCACCGCGAGGGCGGTGTCATCACCGCGGTGAAGGTGCGCGAAGGCGATTTTGTCAAACAGGGTCAGGTGCTGATTGAACTCGCCGGCGATAATACCGAAGCCAACGCCCTGGCGCTGAAGTCCGAATATATCAAGCTGATGATCACCCAGGCTCGCCTGCTGGCGGAAATGAAGCGTGCATCCAGTTTCTCCGAGCCTCCGGAGCTGAAAATGTTCACCGGCGCTGATCGGGTGCTGGTCGAGAACGAAATGACGACGCAGCGCCAGGCCATGGCCCTGCGCTACCGCGAAATCGCCGACCAGGTGACGGTTCTCAGCAAGCGCCGGAACCAGACCCAGGAACTGATCGCCGGTGCCCAGAAGCAACTGCAAGCGAACGAACGGCGCAAGGCTTTAGCCGGTGACGAACTGGCAAGTGTCGAATCGCTGGAGGCCAGGGGTTATGCGCCCAAGACGCGGGTGCGTCAGTTGCAGCAATCGATCGCAGGCATGGAATCCGACAATGCCGGCCTCACCGCCGACATGCGCCGCAACTCCGCCAGTATTACAGAGTTGGCGGCGCAGGAAAATGCGATCCGCAGTCAGGCCGCGGCGCAGATCGTCCAGCAGCTGGAGCAGATCAGCAGCCGCCTCAGCGAGGTCGCCCCGGGCATGACTTCCGCGACGGAGCAGTTGGGCCGCACGACCGTCAAAGCGACGGCGACCGGCCGTGTCGTCGGCCTGGCCGTGCACAACGCCGGAGCCGTCGTCACGCCGGGTCAGGTCATGCTGGAAATCGTTCCTGACGATGCGCCGCTGATCATCGAAGCCATGATCGACGCGAAGGACGGCGACGATGTCCGGCCGCAGCAGGAAGCTCAGATTCGCTTCAGCGCTATCCAGGAGCGCGACCTGCCGATCATGAAGGGCAAGGTGCTCAAGATTTCCGCCGATACTTTCCAGGACCCGAAAACAGGCGTGCATTTCTATAAGGCGCAAGTTGAAGTCAGCCCACAGGCGGTCAGCGAGATTTCCAAGGTGCGCGGCATGACGGACGTGCTCAAGCCTGGCCTGCCCGTGGAAATCATTGTGCCTCTGCGCAAGCGCACGATACTGGGCTATCTTTTCGAGCCTCTGAACCAGACCTTCTGGCGCAGCTTCCGGGAGCACTAGTCCCTTGAGATAAAGACTCGAGCATGACGACGTCTCCGTCTGAACGGTCATATGCCTAGACCTTGCTCAGAAAGGTTCGCAATGAAGAGGATGGTGCTGAGCGGTTTGGGCATTGTGATCCTGTCGCTTGTGCCTCCGTCGGCGCGGCCTGAGCCCGGCGACATGACGTTCGCGCTACCTATTGCGTGCACGCTGGGCGAAACCTGCGTGATCCAGCAGTACTTTGATCACGACCCAAGCGCTGGAGTCGCGGATTACCGCTGTGGCTCGCAAACCTATGACGGACACGATGGCACGGATTTTCGCATTCCGGATCAGGCCATCCTGACGCGGGGCGTGCCGGTTATGGCCGCCGCCGATGGCTTTATTGTCGGCGTCCGAGACGGCGAGCCGGATGCGACAGGTTCGGGTTATGATCAGGCTGCGGTAAAGGATAAAGAGTGCGGAAACGGGGTCGTCATCCGCCACGCAAACGGATGGGAAACTCAGTATTGCCACATGCGCAAAGGGTCCATCCGCGTCAGGAGCAACGCCATTGTCAAGACGGGGACCGTGCTGGGCTTTGTTGGGCAATCAGGCATGGCCGAATTTCCGCACCTGCATTTTTCGCTTCGCCACAAGGGCGAGAAGATCGACCCGTTCTTCAACCAGGCGGCCTGCATTGCCGAGGCGTCCCTGGCCGGATCGAAATGGCGCCCGCGGGATCAGAAGGCACTGGCCTATCGTGAGGCTTTTGTCCTCAATACCGGTTTCACGACCGCTGCTATGGAGATGAGCGATATAGAAAAGGCCGGCTTGCCGGAGCCCACCGCCGATGCCGCGGCGATTATCGCCTATGTCCGCACCATAGGCCTGCGCGCCGGCGATACCCAGAGCCTCACCGTTACGGATCCGGCGGGTGCGGTGATGAGCAACAGCACCTTACCGGCGCTGGATCGTAACAAGGCGCAATATCTGCTTTATAGTGGCCGCAAGCGGCCGCCGGGTGGGTGGGTGAAGGGGCAGTATTCCGCGCGCTATACGCTCAAGCGGCAGGGGCGCGTGGTTGCGGAAAAGGCCTTCAGCTTCACGCTCTAACAAAAAACCGGCGGATTGGGTCCGCCGGTTTCTTTTTAAGATGCTGTACGAATTTTAGATCGACGCTCTAGAAAATGAAGTCGCTGGCCGAGACCGAAGCAACGCCCTTCAGGAAGACGCTGGTGTTGCCGAATTCGATCATCGTGCCGCCATCGACGTGGCTGATATCGAGCTTGCTGAACTTGGTATGGGCCATGGTCAGGTCGATCTTATCACCCGTCGTGAAGTCGGCGATGCGGTCGTCACCGTCATTACGGTCGAACGCGAAGATGTCGTTGCCGGCACCGCCCGAAAGCAGATCGTTACCGTCGCCACCACGGATGTAGTCATCGCCGGCGTCGGCCGAGATACGGTCGTCGCCCTTGCCGCCAAACAGGACGTCGTTGCCGTCGCGGCCCCAAATGATGTCCTCGCCCTTGCCGGCAAAAATCCAGTCGTCGCCTTTGCCGGCAGTCAGGTTGTCGTTCCCCTTGCCGCCAAAGACAACGTCGTTGCCGGTGCCGGCGTTGATCACGTCGTCGCCCTTGCCAGCGATAACCAGGTCATCACCCGTAGTAGCCGTCAGGTTGTCGCTCAGCTTGGTGCCGACGAGAAGATTCAAATTGCTCAGCTTGCCGAGCAGATTAAGCAGTAAAGACATGCAATTCCCTCATTTATGTTCGCCCGCCCCCAGGGCCTGAAGAAACCACGTGTTTCTGTCCTGTAAGGGCCTGTGCGGCTTGATGCAAAACGCGTGCTACAGTTGGTGGGCCGGAACGTCTCGGAAAAGGACAATCCCCACTTGGCAAAGGGGCTTTGCGACAGAGCAAACCTGCCGCAGGGGCGATATGCTGTTGCGGCAGGTTGGAAGGACAATCGGCGTCCGGCGAAACGGATGCGCAGACCGCGTCCCAATCCTTCGGTGGTCCAGAAATGAAACAACAGTGATCCGGGAATTGTCCCGGCCTTGTTCACATGGCCAGACAAGACACGGTTACATAGTGCGTTCCCGACCGATGCATCGTCGCATTTTCATCACATATCTTGCCAATGTTGCACGGAAGGAGAGGCGGCGGCCAACGGCCGCGCAATCATTTGCAAAGTGTCCCTGTCGCTTGCAAAACAAACCACACAGCGCGTTATGGTGGTGGCTGAATACCCATGACTGCTTGGCATACAACGATTTCAGGCAATCAACTCGCTGGAGTGAAGTCTTTACCCCTTACTCTTGAGGTGACAGTGTTACGGCGTCCGCGACTGTCGTGGGACAACCATTCGCGTAATGGCATAACAATTGCTCGTCTGTCTGTGGGCAAACTTATAATAAAGGCCAGGGAGTACCATGGACAACGAAGTATTCATGTTCAAATCCGCTCCGATAAGCGGGATCGTTTTCGACACCCTCATCTTTTCCGTATTTGTGACGATCGTGGCAGGCATCATCGGCTGCGTCGCCATCCTGAATGCGATCGACTCCAAGGTGCGGCTAAAACCGGCTGCGCACTGACGGCCAGGGCGATAACCCTGAGTCATTTCTGACGAGTGAAAAATAAGAAGGGCCGTTGCGGCGGAAGACATGTCTCCAGCCGCAACGGCCCCTACTTTGTCGCGGGAAGGATTAAGCCGATACCGGCTGATCCACGGGCTCCAGTCTATTGGTGCCAAGCGATTGATAGACACCGATCGTCTTCTCGGCGACATTCGACCAGGTCAGGAAATTACCTTTGTCCACAATGTATTCGTGCGGATTTTCGATGCCGTGCGTAAGCTTGGCCGCAATGGCATTTATGTCGTTCGGATTGACGAAATGATGACCGGGCAGCGGCATGTCCTTGTTTTCAGGAATATCGCTGATCAGCACCGAGCATCCCTGGCTAATGGCTTCGAGTGTCGCGTTCGATGAGCCTTCATGCAGGGAAACGTTCACATACAGGGCGCTGCGCTTCAGCAAGCCCGGCACTGTGGAGCGCGGTACGCGGCCCAGCAGCTTGACCTTGTCGTTGAGCAGAGGGCGGAGCTGTTCCGCATAGGGCGCGTCGTCCAGGCCGCCGGCGATGACAAGATCGTAGTCAGGATGACTTTCGCTCAAACGGTTAAACGCGTTCACCAGGTTGATCACGTTCTTTTGGTATGTCACGCGACCGACGGAAAGAATGAATGGGCGGTCGGAGGTCAGGGGCAGGTTCGCGTCAGTTACGATGGCCGGGTCCAGCGCATTTGGTATCATATGGACATTCTTCCGGATGCCGCGCTTGGCAAGCCGCTCGCTGAGGGCAGGCGTCACGGAAATGACGGCATCGGCGAAGCGGAGCTGCCATTCCGCGAACAGGAAGCCCAACCGGCCAAGAACGCCCCACTTGTTGAGGATGTAGTCGGCCGATCCATAGCGGACGACGGTCTTGCAGCCGAGGATCTTGTAGATCAGAAGGAACACCGCCGATCCCAGGCCCTGAAGGTGAACAACGTCGGGGCGTATCTTCAATACCTGGTAGATCGCATACAGATAATAGCCGATCTTGTCGGTATTCAGGAACTTGACGGCCGGCGACGCCAGGAGCTGGACACCCCTGTACTGTTCACCCTTGATATATTGCCGCAGTCCCATGACCGTTACGTCATAGCCGGCGGCGGCCATCAGAGGGAAAAGCGCCTCTGCGTTCTTCTCGGCGCCTCCTTCGACGTCGGGAATGCCGCGCGCTCCGATAACCAGTACTTTTTTAGACTGCATAGCTCATGCCCCTAATTCTTAGTTCTTTGGCTTGCGCATAATAGCGCACTGTCAGGCCGCACATCAGACCATAAAGGATAACACCCTCGATATTAACATTAGGCATAGTTGACAAGGTTAACAGAAGATAGCTGATGTGTAGGGATGTTAATACAATTCTATATTTTGGAAGTGCATTAACAGAATAGTAAATCATGGTTAACATGCTGGCTATAGTTAGCGCAACACCTACTACCCCATACTCATAAATATACGATATGAACATGTTGTGGGCGTATTTTTCAAAGACGCCCCGCCACGCATCCGGGCCGAACCCGATGAACGGCGTCAAGCCTTTTCCTTCCGCCGCCGCGTGCAGATACCCGGCCCATAATTGCAGGCGGCCGGACAGAAACTGACGTTCGGGCGTGGTGAATTCACTGGGCATCTTGTCGAGAAGAGAGATCTTGTCGGCGATCAGCAGAAGTTCGCCGAACCGGTCCTGGTTCATAGTGAACAGGACGGTCACTCCGGCTATACCTGCCGTGATCAGTCCTCCACGTATCAGCCAGGTCGTCGACTGACGCTTGACTTGGATGGAGGAAACCAGGAAGGCCGCGAACATGGGCAAGGCCGCCAGGAGCGACGTCCGGTAATTACACAGAATGATTGAAACCAGACTGATCGTGCACCACAGGAGCTTTGTCCGGAAGGAAATCTCCCGATTGGCGACGGTCAGGACCATTAGCGCCAACGGAATCATCGAGAAGGTGGCTTCGTGAACATAGCCGCCGATATAACTGACCGAGCCGTCACCTTCGGTCGCCTTAAACTGCCCTGTGGCCAGAGAGATTGCCTGGAAAAGCAGTGGGACGACGAAACACTTGCTCAGGACGGTAAAGTTGAAGCGGTCGTCGTCCGGCAACAGGAAAACGGCGACAACGATCGAGAAGAACAGTATCTGGCGGATTATCGTATTCGCCAGACCCATGACCTGCATGTTCAGCATGCCGCTGATAATCACCAGGACAGAGAAGATGTAGAATATCGCCAGGTATTTCAGTTGAAAGATCTTGCGGCCCAAGGCCACGACGCCGGCCACCATGAAGAGGATGGTCGACAAAGCGTTGATGCTCTGGCCGGCGACGATCGGCACGATCGTAAAGACGTGCAGAAAATTCAGCACATAGCGTAGGAGGATCAAGAGGAATAGGAAGCGCAGGGGCGTGCTGAGCGGTCGCGTTACCCCAAGCCATACCAGAAAGAGCAGGACTAAGATGCCTACTGCTAATTCTGGAAACCCCAACATGGGGGCTCTGGCGACGATATCTTCCATAACAATCTGGATCCCTGGCCCTACGCGTCCAGATAGTAGTTTTTGACGGCCTTATAGTAGAGCCCCTGGCCTTCACCGTAAGTAGACTGGGCCTTGATGTCGACCTTGTTCAGGATGACGCCCGTAACCTTGACGTTGCTGTCCCTGAGTACGCTCAGCGCGGCGCGGATGATCGGAACGGCAGTGTGCCGCCACAGGGTCGAGAATACGACGGCATCGGCGTGCTTTGCCAGGATGCGCGCATCGGTGACGGCCAGGACAGGAGCGGTGTCGAGTACGATGACATCGAACATGCCGCGCAGCGTCTCGATGAGCCCCTTCATGTCCTGGCTGTCGAAAATGTCCGGAAGCGGGGTCTTTTGGTCTACCAGCGGAATGAAGGCGATACCGTTATTTTCGTCGCGCACCAGGATGTCCGACAGTTCTGCCTTCTTATTCAGATATTCGACCAGGCCGGATTTCGCGTCGGAAATCATGAGCTTGGTCAGCGAGCGGCGGCGGAGGTCGCAATCGATCACGACGACGGATTGCCCGGCCAGCGCCACTGTCTGGGCGAAGCACATGGACACGGTCGTTTTGCCCTCGTTGGGAATGGCGGAGGTGGTCAAGATGACCTGGATGTTGCCTTGCGCCGTCCGCAACAGCGAGGTGCGCAGGTCGTGGAAGCCTTCCGCGAACAGGGACAGCGGCTTTTCGGCGATATAGTCCACGGCCAGCTTGCGCTGCGTGCTTTTGCCGACAATCGTGTTCAGGTCGGCAATGCTGGCCAGGTACGGAACGCCCAGCCGTTCGACGTCCTGGCGCGTGCTGACGCCGTTTTCAAGCGACATCCTGCCCAGGACCGTTGCCCCCGCCACACCGCTGGCGCAGATAAATGCCACGGCAAAGGCCATTACAAATCCTGGCGACGACGGCAGGGCCGCTTTTGCCAATGAGACGATGCGGGCGTCGGGCGCTTCGAGACCTTCCAGCGAGGCCAGTTGGTTGTAACGGCCGAGGTAAGCTTCATAGACGCTGCGCACGGCCTGGGCGTCGCGCTCCAGTTCGTTGAGTTGAACCATGGCGCGGTTGCCTGCGGCCAGGCTACCACGCGCCGCCGCGACCTTGGCGGCGATGGCGGCGGTCTTCTGGCGTTCGATTTCCGCTGCCGACTCCAGGTTCATGAGAACGCGGTCGGTTTCTTCCTGAATCTCGGTGTCGATCGCCTGCTTCTGGCGCTTGGCTTCGATCAGCTCCGGATGGCGTTCGCCATAACGGCCAGAAAGCTGTGCAATACGCTGCCCCAGTTCCGCCGATTTCTGCCGCAGGCCTTGAATGACGAGAGAGCCCTGGACTTCGGCCACGCCGCCGCCGGTATAGCCGCGATTGAGTTGACTCCTGGCGCTGCTCAGGCGCGCCTCAGAGGCTGCCCGGTCCACAGACGCCAGACCCAGCTGGGAGTTCAGCGTGGTGATGTCTTGCTCGGCCAGCATGCCGCCATCGGCGGTCAACAAGTTATTGGCGATTTTGAACTGCTGAACCTTGCTTTCGGCGGCTTCCACTTGGCCGCGCAGTTCGTTGACGCGCGCCAGCAATGAACCGCTGGCGCTTTCCTGGCCCTGCTGCTTGACCTCGAGCTGGGTCTTCAGATACTGCTGCGCCCATTCATTGACGATGGCGCGGGTGCGTTCGGGTGACGTGCTCTCATAAGTAATGGCGATAACGCGCGCCAGGCCCTGGCGTTTAATCTTGATACCCTCGATCAGACGCGCCTCCGCGCGCTTGTCCAGTTCCGCCTCGGGCTCGCCGGCCTTGATGCCCAGGAGGGCGAGCACGGCGTTAAGGCCACGCTCTTCGGTAAATTCGTCGACCTCGGTCAGCTTGAGGGTCTTGACGACGCGCTTGGCCAGTTCGCTCGACTTGACCAGCTCGACTTCGGTATCGACCGCCAGCACATCCGTCATGAGTTGCGGTGTGACGGTCTCCGTCGGAACGGCCTTGATCTGCCGTGAATCCACCATGACGACCGAGGTTGCCGAAAACTTCTTCGGCTGCAGGATCATGGCCACCAGTACTGCTATAAAGACGACAGCAAAGATACTGAGAAAAAGCTTCATGTGCCGGCGTGCATGAAGAAGCAGCGTGTGGATATTCACCGAAGGCAGGAAATGCTCGGCAGAACTATGCTTTTCTTTGTTTTCCATGTTCGTCACAGGTGTCACAATGTCGCTTTCAAGGTCACTTATTCATTCAAAGCACATGCGGGGACGCGTATCGCACGCGTGGCACTCACATCTGCAAGCTGGAAGAGGATAGACAGCAGGCCAGCCCAGCGTATTGGCCTTAACGCATTCATTCGGTAGTCGCGCATACTGCCAGCTTCACATTAAGAAACGGCTGACAGTGCCCCAAAATAGCCTTGATATCTTCTGCTGTACCGAAACAGGAACAGTTTGAAAATATCAAATTTACCAATCTCAGCAGGTGTTTCCCTATCGCCACTACATTTGTCTATGCAGCAAAAGCCGCGTCATCAGGTTCCTGTTGCTTGAGGGTCAAAACAGTCCAGTACTGGTCGATCGTCGTCTGCATGTCATAGCGTTCTGCGCCGATGAGCGCCTTTTTCGCCCAGGCAGACCTGGCGTCGGCTAAGGCGTACAGATCCAGGGCTTCGGCCATGGCCGCAGCGTCGTTTACAGGCACCAGGATGCCGTATTTCGCTTCGAGCATCCGGTCTAGCGGCAGGCTGGCCTGCTCATTCAGGATTTCCGACGGCCCCGAACGGCAGTTGGTCGCGATCACGGGCACGCCAAGTGTCATAGCTTCCGCCAGGGCATTGGGAAAACCTTCGCCGTTTGATGGCAGCACAAAGGCCATGGCGCGGCGGATGTAGGCGAAGGGGTTCGCCGAGAAGCCAGGGAAGTGCACGCGGTCGCTGAGGCCGGCGCGCGCGGCCTCGTCCTTTAGCCGCGCTTCAAGCGGTCCCTTTCCCAGGATGATGAGGTGCGCAGACGTCTTACTGCGCGACAGGGCCTCGATCAGCATCGAAAAGTTCTTGCTTTCGACGAAGCGGCCCATGGCGAGTATATAGGGCGCGTCGGGAAGCGCCGTCGCAGGCTCGTCGGTGGCGAGCGCCGTAATCTGCTCACGGTTAATCGGGTTTGGGATCGATACCAGCTTTGAAGGCGAAATAGCAAAATTGTCGCGCAGGTCCTCGGCAATGCCTCCGGAGACGCAGATGATCTGATCGGCCAGCGGATAAAGGGTGCGGACCAGCATCTTGGATACCGTCCCGGCCAGTCCCTTGAAGTGGCCCGACGTGTTGGCGCGCTCCGATATCACCGCTCGGTGCCTCAATACACGGCTGCTCAGGGCATTGATGACGTTGGCGCGGGTCAGGAAGCTTAGCACGTACTGGGCTTTCAACTGGCGTCCCAGCTTCAGGAAGGCCGATAGGCCCTTAGCCAGGCTGCCCTGGGTGCGCAGGCGGTGCACAGTCGCCCATTCCGGTGGGCTGTAGGCTTCGTGTGCTTCGTCGTCCAGCAGCACGAGGTGAATGTCGTACTGGCTGCGGCGGTCCTCGCTGTGGCGCAGAAGGGTCATCATGACCCGCTCCGCGCCGCCGCCGGCCAGTGAGTTCAGGAGGAAAATAACACGCGGCTTCAAGGGAATGACATCAGACATAGGTTTTGATCCGCGGGACAATCAGAGTCATCAATCGGGTATAGAGCGGCGCAACTTTCTTAGGCACGACGGGACCTATCTCCCTATGCAGGCGCAACAGGAAGGCCTGGCCGAAGAGGACAAGCGACAAGGCATAGATCCCAGCACCCGTCAGCGCCATGGCTGCGACACGGACATATATGTTCCAGTCACCGACCAGCCAGAGGCGTAGCGCCGACAGCGCGACAAGCATGGTTCCCGCGGCAAGCAGCGGCGGGAAAAGATGGCCAAGCCAGTCGCGTAACGTGATGTCCAAAACGGCCGTTGTCTTCCAGACGACGTAGGGCAGGGTGAGGTAGGCGGCGATGACGGCTGCCGTGGCGGCCCAGACGATGCCAAATCGGGTCCCGTACCACAGGGCGGTCAGACCGAAGATGAGGTTGAGCACCTGGATAATCACCAGTGGTTTTGACAGTCCGGCGGCGATCAGCGCCGAAGAGGACATGCGGGTAACGACCAACGGAACGACGCTGAGCGACAGGATGGCCATGATGGTTGCGCTGATCGCCCACTTCTCGCCGAAGAAGAGGGTAATCAGGTCCGGCGCCAGCGCCGCCGCGCCGAGAAAGACCGGGAAGACGAAGGTGGTCGTGACCGCCATGACGGCCAGATAACCCTTGCCGGGCGCCGCGCTGTTGTCCTTGCGGCGCGCGAAGGCAGAGAGCGAAACGTCCTGGATCGGCTGGACCAGCACCTGCGTCGCCAGGTCGAGGCACCGCGATCCGATACGGAAGAAGGCCAGTTGCGCCGATCCCAGGATAGCGGAGATGACCATGTCGGGCAGCTTGGTGATCGACAGTTCGATCAGGCGGCTGCCAGTGACGTTGGCGCTGAAGCCGCTGACGTCTCGGACGATCTTCCAGTCAAAGTAAAATTTGGGCATCCAGCGTGCTTCGATCCAGGTGACGACGGTGGTGATGACCGCCTGAACGATACGCTGGAAAACGAGGGCCCAGATGCCGAAACCATGAAAGGCCATGTATACGGCCAAAGCGCCGGCGACCGTATTGGCCCACAGGCCACGCAGCGCCAGCTGGTTGTATTTGAAGTTGCGGCGCAGGTAGGACACATGCACGGCGCGCGCGGCATCGATGATGAACATCGACGACAGAGCCATCAGCGCCGTCGATACCGATGCTTCGAAGTGCGTTGTGATGACAAACTTCGAGATGATCAACACCAGGACGGTTATAACCATCGCGAGCACGATGTTCAGCCAGAAACAGGTCGAGGCGGTGCGGTCTTCCCATTCCGCGCGCTGGATCAGCGATTCCGGGATGCCGCCAAAGGCGAGGACGCGGCCGATATCGATGAAGATGACAGCGATCAGCACAGCGCCGATTTCCGCAGGCGCCAGGACGCGGGCCAGGGCCGCGAAAACAACAAAACCAATGATGTTGTTCGCGACGGTCCCCAGCATCATCCATAAGGAGCCGGACAGGAGTTTGGATCGGGTTTGCGACATGCTGTGTCTATTTCCCAGCCGCGCTGGCGAGCGGAGCAGGGGCGGTCTGGGGCGTGTCGGCCGGGGCACGCTTTTCCATGGGCGTGATGCCGATGACCATCTTGTCCAAGCCGATAAGTGAGAAGAGCTTGGTCAGATTAGCGATGAACAGTTTGCGGAAGCGCCATTCAGCGACATAGGAGCCGAGGCGGCCGAGCGCAAACACGGTCAATATGGTGACGACTATGGCGGCGTCCATGGAAAGATAAGGCGACAGCATCTTCATGAGCGTCATGCCGATCATCTGGTGGAACAGATAAATGGCGTAGCTGTATTCGCCGATCCAGGCGAAGATCTTATTCTTGAGGACAATGTGGTCGAACGCCACCAGGAAGGAAAACAGCAGGATGAACAGGATATTGTCCTCGGCCTTGAACAGATGGATTTCATAGACCCCGATAAGGCCGGTGATACAGGCCATGAAGAGGACCGCTGAGAACAGTCCGTCCAGCTTCTTGCGGTACAAGGCGACACCGACGGCGAACATCGGCAGATACTGCGATATGAACACACCGTGCAGGACCTGGCTGAGCGCACGGAACTGCACGGAATCCGCAAAACCTATCGGGCCGGCACGGTCGAAATACAGGATCAGGAAGTCGATGCCGGCCAGGACCACGGCAAAGATACAGAAATTTCTGGCGAAATTCTTAGGGAAGATGACCGCGAACATGCCGATGTAGAAGTAGAACTTCAGCTCTACCAGTAGCGACCAGAAGGCGTCGTCGATCCACTTGAAACCAAGGTCTTCCGCGAAGAACATGGTGCCGAGCAGGTCGGCGACGTCGCGGCTCTGTTCGTAGTAGGGATAGTGTTCGTATCCAACATACTGGCCCTCAGCGACGACCGGCGGAGGGAAAACCTGCAGGAAGGCGAATACGACGATATTGGCCACGATGAACAGCGGCCAGATGCGCGAGATGCGTTTGGCGTAGAAGTCGGCCAAGGTCCTGGAGGCTTCAAGCGACTTGGCGATCAGATAGCCGCTGATGATAAAGAAGACCAAAACCCCCAGCTTGCCTATATGCTGAGGAACGCTGGGTCCGGTGGCGTAACCCCAGGCTTCATGGGGAAGCCGGTTGGAAAAGTGAAAATAAACAATAATGAACACGGCAATGCCCCGCCATTGCTCGATGAATGTGTCTTTTATCTTTTCCATTACAGACCCAAACCGGTGCGAAGTCAGTGTGTAGCGTGTCATTCTGGCGCATATGAGAGACAGGCTATGCGCGTTTGCCTGTCCCACCTGTGGCCACCGCGAATGAACGAAGCCGATTGCATTTTCCGTGCCAATTACGCGTCTACGGGGAATACGCTATACTGTGTGTTCAATCCGTTAAGCCGTTGATCCAACGACAAAGTTTTTTATGGTTATGATATTCGTACGCGTGGGCAGTGTACAAAATTACCGCAGAAAGCAGCGGTGCACGCAAAAGGCCAAAAAAATCGCGTCATCAAGAGCTATTCGTTTATGCGACGAAAATCAATACAAAATGCTGCGGCGCAACATTTTGTTTACAATAGTGTCCCGGTCTGGACGGTATCGATCCTGAGGGCAAAAAAAGAACGAGGAACGCGAAGTTCCTCGTTCTCTAAGCTTTCACTGATCAGACGAGACCAGTTGTACTGCCGTGGTTTATTAGAACGCGAAGTCCGACGAGCTGACCGAAGCCACGCCCTTCAGGAAGATCGAGTCCGAACCGTAGGAGATGGTCGTGCCCGAGGCGTTGGTCGTGATGACCAGGTCAGCAAATGACAGGCCGGTAGCCGACAGGTCGATGTGGTCAGTGCCGCTGACGAAATCGGCAATCTTGTCGGCGCCGTCGCCGAAATCGAAGACGAACAGGTCGGAGTCAGCACCGCCGCTCAGCAGGTCGTTGCCCGTGCCGCCGTAGAGAACATCGTTGCCGGCGTCGCCCATGATCTTGTCGTCGCCAGCGCCGCCGAGGACGATGTCGTCGCCCGCACGAGCGTAGATGACGTCATTGCCGTCACCACCATCGACTCGGTCATTGCCCTTGCCGGCTGTGATGGTGTCGTTGCCGGCGTCGCCGGTGATGAAGTCGTCGCCGGTGGCGCCGTTGATGATATCATCGCCGGCCTTGGCGCGGATCGAGTCAGCGCCGGTGGTGCCGGTGATGTCGTCGGCATTCTTGGTGCCTTCGATTTGAGGGAAGAAATAAGAGCTCATGGTTTATCTCCAGTAGGATGAAGCGTTGTGACAACTCTGCAGGCAATCCCAACGCGGGAATGCGGTAGGATAGGAACGCAAAAAATATACCAGCCCTCCCCTGGGCCAATAAACTTACCAGTCAACCAATCAAAAACACATGCTTCCCCAATGGGTTGCGGTGCCAAGGTGGTAAACCAACCACTAACGGCGCGGCTTATGCAATCAAGGCAAAATTTTGTCGAAAACTGCGCAAAACCCGCCCCGTCACGTTCACTCACGTTTCTGTTAGTAGTTTGTTAGCGATATACACGACGCGGCCTACCCGCAGAAATTCTTTATCCTATGAGTTGAATAAGGCCACTTTTGCTGCCCTATTGCGCTCATTTCTCGCATAGGTAAGTTAATTAACCTAAAAACTGTTCAGTTTTGGCACATGGATACATCACCTGATGCCTTAGTTCCTTAATCTGCCGAATTTTCAACTGCCGGACGCGACGCCTTTAATGCAAAGCGATTGCAAGGATCGGGCGCTTTAGCATACATGCTCTACAGATGATAATCGTACCAGTTTGACAAGGTTAATGCGGAATAAAACATAAATACTACAGAAAAAATTAAAGTAAATCTATATTAACGCATAATTCTTTCTGATGCATAACGGCAATTCAGATAATAAATATTGTTAAATTACAAATTTACCAATGACCGTAAATAGAGATTAATACTCGGCATAAATAGTCAATGCGTGTTCGCACCTTAATTGGTGCGTTTTTTATGGCTGGAGTGACTGAATGGCTGACTATTATATCTCCCCGACCGGCAGCGGTTCGCAGAACGGCATCGGAATCGGCAATGCCTCGACCCTCAGTCAGTTGGACAGTATCCTCGCCAAGGCCCAGGCCGGCGACCGCGTCCTGATCAT
>CBFGPQ010000007.1:0-53587 GCA_965650705.1 uncultured Asticcacaulis sp.
TTCAAGCAGTCTTTATCCCAACTACAATATCAGCCCGATTGGGGCCGACGCGACCGGTATGACCAGCACGGCGGCCGCTATTTCCGCCAAGATCAAGCTGGCCATCAACATCGGCAATACGCTGGAGGCCATCGGCGGCGAAAATGCGTGGGGCAATCCCAATATCAGCCAGGCGCTGGTCGACAGGTACAAGGCTCTGGGCTTCGACGCGATCCGCCTGCCGTGTTCATGGGACCAGTACGCGAACCAGACCACAGCACAGATTTCAGCCGCCTGGCTCGACCGCGTGAAGACCGTCGTGCAGTATTGCATTAACGCCGACCTGTATGTCGTGCTCAATATCCATTGGGACGGCGGCTGGCTGGAAAAGCATATCGATGCTGCCAGCAAGGACGCAGTCAACGCAAAGCAAAAAGCCTTCTGGGAACAGATCGCCACCCATCTGCGCGACTTCGACGAGCGCCTCATCTTTGCCAGCGCGAACGAGCCTGACGCCAGTACGGCGCCGAATACGGAAATCCTGGTCAGTTATCACCAGACGTTTATCGACGCCGTGCGGTCGACCGGCGGCAAAAACGCCTACCGCACGCTCATAGTTCAGTCGCCGCAAACCAACACCGAGTTGGCCGTTTCGGTGTGGCCCGGTATGCCCACCGACACAACGGCGAACCGCCTGATGTTCGAAGTCCACTACTATGCTCCATCGCAGTTCATGATCATCAACGAGGACGCGTCCTGGGGCAAGATGTTCTACTACTGGGGCAGCGGCAATCATTCCACTATCGAGCCGGACCGCAACGCGACACATAGCGAAGAACCCTATTGCGACCAGCAGATGCTGGCGATGAAGACGAACTTCGTCGACAAGGGCATCCCGGTGATCATCGGGGAGTACGGCGCCTGGCGCAAAACCCAGCCGCTGGACATGCCCAAGCACAACGCCTCTGTGGATTACTGGAACAGGTATGTCACCCAGCAGGCGCTCGCCAACGGCGCTGTGCCCTTCTTCTGGGACACCGGCGGCCTCATCGACCGCACGACACTTGCGGTCAAGGATCAGGCGATGTTGGATGCCCTGCTTATCGGTGCCGGCAAGAAATAGGCCGATCGCAACAGGTTAAAGTACGGACTTATTGTCAGGTCCGTGCTTCTGCCGCCTTGGCAATGATTCAGCAGCAATGCCCATCGGATTTTTTCGCAGTTGAAAAGCCATTTTATATATGGCAGCGTATCGCTCATACCGACTTATATTGGCGTGCGGCGTTCGGTTTCCCGCCACCCGGCAAGTGACTGGCCGGTGTGACGAAGCGCGGTGCAATGAAAATAAAAAAGCCGCCATCCTAGGGGGCAGCGTTTGTACAGGAAGGAACGCGAGATGAAACGCGGATTTGACAGCAACCGTCGCAAACTTCTGCTGGCCGCCGGCGTAGCGCTTGTGCCGATGGGGCTCATGAGCTGTGGCGGAGGCGGCGGTGGTTCCGGTGGCGGTGGTGGCGGCGGTGGGTCGTCTTCCTCTTCCTCCTCTTCGTCGTCGGCGTCGGTGAAACCAGCCACCATGCAACTCGGTATTCCGATCGTGGTGGATCAGTTCGGCTATCTGCCGTCGCAAACTAAGATCGCCGTCGTCCGGGACCCTCAGGGTGATACGGTAGGCACTCTATCCGACGGCACGCCGATCATCAGCTTCGATGCCTCCGACTCTTTCACGCCCGGCACAGTCTATGAGTTGGTTAACGCGGCCACGAATGCGGCGGTGTATAGTGCCGCGCCCGTCGCCTGGAATGGTGGAGCGACCGATACCGGTTCAGGCGACAAGGCGTGGCACTTCGATTTCAGCAGCGTCACCACACCGGGCGAATATTTCATCCGCGATGTCCAGCGCAACGTGAAATCCTACACCTTCAAGATCGCGGCGGACGTCTATCTGCCTGTGCTCAAGGCCGCGGTGCGCTGTTTCTATTATCAACGCGCCGGTCAGGAAAAGCTGGCTGTGCACGCTGGCGCCGGTTGGGCCGATGGCGCATCGCATGTCGGACCGGGGCAGGACAAGAATGCCCGTCTGTACAGCGCAAAGACCGACGCGTCGACCGAACGCGACCTGTCCGGTGGCTGGTATGACGCCGGCGATTTCAACAAATATACCAGTTGGACGGCAGGCTACATAAACTCTCTGCTTTTCGCCTACAGGGAAAATCCTGGCGTCTGGGGTGACGACTACAACATTCCGGAATCCGGCAACGGCATACCAGATATCCTCGATGAGGCGAAGTGGGGCCTCGACTGGCTGAGCCGGATGCAGGAGGCTAATGGCTCGGTGCTGTCGATCGTGGGTATGAGTCATGCCTCCCCACCCTCTTCGGCTACGGGAGCCAGCTATTATGGCCCGGCCAGCACGTCGGCCACGCTCAATTCTGCCGCAGCCTTTGCGCTGGGCGCCAGAGTTCTTGGCACGATCCCGGCGCTGGCCACTTATGCTTCGGGCCTGCGGACACGGGCCGAAAATGCCTGGAACTGGGCGGTCGCCAATCCGAATGTCGTTTTCCAGAACAACGACGCTTCCAACGGGTCGCAGGGGCTGGGGGCCGGGGGGCAGGAAACGGACGATCGCGGACGGCTGATGGCCAAGCTGATAGCTGCGATCTACCTGTACGATGTGACGGGCAGCACAACCTACCGTAATTTTGTCGACGCCAACTACACCGAAGCCAATCTGATCCGGTGGGGCAATTACGCTTCACCCTATGAAGGCGGCGTGCAGGATGCGCTTCTGTACTATGCCGGACTGGCGGGGGCGACCTCGTCGGTTGCGGCATCGATCCGCACCAACTACCTCAACGGCGTGAACTCCGAGTGGAACCGCGGCAGGATCACGACCAAGGCCGATCCTTACATGGCCTTCCTCAACGACTATATCTGGGGCAGCAACGCCATCAAGAGCAATATGGGCCTGTTGTTCACAGCGCTGAACGTCCACAGTCTCGGCACAGCACATACGGCGGCCGACAATCTCAACGCGGCGTCGCACTACATCCACTACCTTCATGGCGTGAACCCGCTTGGGCTGTGCTACCTGACCAATATGTCCAGCCTCGGGGCGGAAAATTCTGCCAATGAGATATTCCATGCCTGGTTCTCGGACGGGTCGGCCAAGTGGGACAGTGCCGCCACCTCGACCTACGGGCCGCCGCCGGGCTTTATCCCGGGGGGACCCAACCAGACCCAGTGGGATTGGGACAGCCGGTGTCCCACGATCAGTTCGGCGTGCGGCACCAGCCGGCCGAAACCGCCTTATGCGCAGCCGAAACAAAAGTCGTACAAGGACTTCAATGATGGCTGGCCGTTGAATTCCTGGCCGATCACCGAAGTCTCCAACGGCTATCAGGTAGCATATATCCGCCTGCTGTCGAAGTTCGTCTGAGCTACAGGAGCGCCCTGAAACATCAGCCAAAATCAAAGGCAGTGTCCGAACTGCTTACATTCGCGTTCCAAGTGCCGGCCGGGAGGGACTGGATGCACGTTATCAGGAAAGAATATGGCCCATCTGACAAAACGCACTCTCCTAGGGGCGCCTCTCGTGGCGGCGCTCGGTACGGCCGCCGCGACAACCGTACAGGCTGAAACAGCAGCGGCGGCGTGCAAAACAGAAACACCCGTCCAGTACGACCTGCCGATGGCGGGCGGGCCCTTCGAGCCGACCGTGGAATCGCTGAAAACCTACCAGACACCCGACTGGTTTCGCGACGCAAAGCTCGGCATCTGGTCGCATTGGGGACCACAGGCCGTGCCACGTGTCGGCGACTGGTACGCCCGGCACATGTATATCCCAGGTCATCCGCATTACGATCACCATGTGAAAACCTACGGCCAGCCGTCGAAGTTTGGCTACAAGGATATTATCCCCCTGTGGAAGGCGGAGAAGTTTGATCCCGAAAGCCTGATGGACCAATATGCAGCGGCCGGGGCCAAATACTTCGTCAGCATGGGCGTGCATCACGACAATTTCGACCTATGGAACTCCAAGCATCACCGCTGGAACGCCGTCGCCATGGGACCGAAGCGGGACATCGTCGGCGCCTGGCGTGACGCGGCCCGCAAGCGCGGGCTGCGGTTCGGTGTGTCCGAACACCTCGGCGCCAGTCACAACTGGTATCATCCCAGCCACCTGTACAACCAGACCTGGCCGGAAAATGGGGTGCCTTACGATGGCGCTGATCCCAAGTACGCCGACCTTTATCATCCCCAACACAACGAACCGTTTCGCGGCTCCGACACCTGGTACAGCAAGAATCCGACGTTCCATCAGGTTTGGTACAAGCGGATCAAGGACTTGCTCGACTCTTATGAGCCCGACCTGCTCTTTTCGGATGGCGGCCTGCCGTTCGGAGTCGTTGGCCATAGCTTGGTCGCGCACATGTATAACAAGAGCGTGGCCCGGGCAGGGCGCAATGAAGCGGTCTATACCGGCAAGGATAACGCCACCGGCGAGTTCTACAGGGAAGCCTTTGTCCAGGATGTCGAGCGCGGCGTTCTGAAAGGCATCAACCCGTTACCGTGGCAGACCGATACGTCTAACGGCGACTGGTATTACAGCGATGGCTTTAAATACAAGACGAGCAAAGAGGTCATCCACATGCTGGCGGATATTGTCAGCAAGAACGGCAACCTCCTGCTCAATATCGCCCAGTATCCCGACGGCAGCCTGCCGCCCGAGTCGCGGCAATTGCTGGTCGATCTGAAGGAATGGATGAAGATCAACGGCGAAGCTATTCACGGTACCCGTCCGTGGAAGATATTTGGGGAAGGACCGACCGAGACGGCCGAAGGCGCCTTCCTGGAGGACACGGCCTATACGCCGAAGCATATACGCTTCACCACACGGGGCGAGACGCTTTATGTCATCGTGCTCGGAATGCCGCAGGGCAATGTGACGGTCAAGGCGCTGGGGCGTCAGGGGAGACAAGCCGCGCGCAAGGTTCGGAGCGTTCAGATGCTGGGCCTCAAGCGTCCGTGTACCTTCCGGCAGGAAGATGCGGCGTTGGTGATCGACTTGCCGGCGTCACCGGCTTCCGAGCACGCCGTCGTCTTCAAGATCACCTCTCACGCTTAAACCGCTGCCTCCGGAGTATTGGCACTTCGTAAAATCAGTCGCGGTTTCCGACAGCCGCGCATCTTCATCAGGAAAGAACACATGGTCAATCTGACGAAACGCACACTTCTGGGGGCTCCTCTCCTGGCCGCGCTTGGCACGGCTGCGGTGACGACGTCCACGGCGCAGGCGGGGACCGAGGCGGAAGCGTGCAAGACGGAACCACCCGTCCAGTACGACCTGCCGATGGCGGGGGGGGCGTTCAAGCCGACCGTGGAATCGCTGAAGACCTACAAGACACCGGACTGGTTCCGCGACGCGAAGTTCGGCATCTGGTCGCATTGGGGCCCTCAGGCCGTCCCGCGCGTTGGTGACTGGTACGCGCGGAACATGTATATCCCAGGGCATCCACACAATGCGCACCATGTGAAGACCTACGGCCAGCCGTCGAAGTTCGGCTACAAGGACATTATCCCCCTGTGGAAGGCGGAGAAGTTCGACCCTGAAGCCCTGATGGATCGCTACGCCGCCGCCGGCGCCAAGTACTTTGTCAGCATGGGTGTGCACCACGACAACTTCGACCTGTGGAACTCCAAGCATCACCGCTGGAACGCCGTGGCCATGGGGCCGAAGCGGGATATCGTCGGCGCCTGGCGTGACGCGGCCCGCAAGCGCGGCCTGCGGTTCGGCGTGTCCGAGCATCTGGGCGCCAGCCACAACTGGTATCATCCCAGCCACCTGTACAACCAGATGTGGCCGGACCTTGGCGTCCCGTACGATGGCGCCGATCCTAAGTACGTCGACCTCTATCACCCCGCGCACAACGAACCTTACCGCGGAGGCGCCGATACCTGGTACACCAAGGATCCAAAGTTCCATCAGATCTGGTACAACCGGATCAAGGACCTGGTCGACAGCTATGAGCCGGACCTGCTCTATTCGGATGGTGGACTGCCGTTCGGCGTCGTCGGACGCAGCCTCGTCGCCCACATGTACAACAAGAGCATTGCCAGGACAGGGCGCAATGAAATCGTCTACAACGGCAAGGACTTCGGCTCCGGCGAGTTTCACAAGGAAGCCTTCGTCCAGACGGTCGAGCGCGGCGTCCTGAAAGGCATCAACCCGCTGCCGTGGCAGACCGACACCTCCATGGGCGACTGGTATTACAGCGAGGGCTTTGACTACAAGACCACAGCCAATGTCATCCATATGCTGGCCGACATCGTCAGCAAGAACGGCAATATGCTGCTCAATGTCGTGCAGTATCCGGAAGGTGACCTGCCGCCGGAGACCCTGACCTTCCTCGATGAAATGGCCGCCTGGATGAAGATCAACGGCGAAGCCATTCACGGCACGCGTCCCTGGACAGCTTTCGGTGAGGGGCCGACCGAAGGCACTTCCGGCGCCTTCCAGGAAAGCGCCAACTATACGCCGCAGGACATTCGCTTCACCACCAAGGGCCAGGCGCTTTATGCCATTACGCTCGGCGTGCCGCAGGGCAGCGCGGCCGTCAAGTCGCTGGCGCTGCAAGGCGGACAGGAAGCGCGCAAGGTGAAGAGTGTGCACCTCTTGGGCGTGAAGCGTCCGTGCGCCTTCCGTCAGGAGGCGAACGCCCTCGTGATCGATCTGCCAGGTACGCCGCCGTCCGCGCACGCGGCCGCCTTCAAGATCACGTTCCGGGGCTAACCGCCAATGACGCTCAAATCCTTCATCCTTGGCTCTGTTGCCATGTTGTCCGTGCTCGCCGGTGCCGTCCAGGCCGAAAGTATGAAACTGCCGGCGGTTCCGTCTGCCTCGGGGCTGTTCGTCGGGGCCAACTATCAGCCCGTGGACCGGACGCCGAAGCAGATCCACTACGATATCGGCCTGATGAAGAAGGCGGGTTTCACCGTGGTGCGCATGGGCGACCTGTCGTGGGACTACTTCCAGCCTGCCGAAGGTGTCTTCACCTTCGACAAGTTCGATGCGGTCCTGAACGAGATGCATGCCAACGGCATCAAGGTCATCCTCGATATTCCGGGCCAGCCGGCGCCGCTCTGGCTGCACCAGAAGTATCCGGGCGCGGACCTGGTGACGCAGAACGGCAACCGGCTCTATCCGGCCGAACGCTATATGCAGAATATCAGCGATCCGGATTATCTGCGGCTGATGGGCGACCTGGCCGAGGCCATGACGAAACGCTATGGCAAGCATCCGGCGGTCATCGCCATCGGCTACAACAATGAACTCGGCAATGGCTTCATGTCCTATTCGCCGGCGGATCGCACCCGGTTCGTGGCCTGGCTGAAAAAGAAATACGGCACACTGGACGCATTGAATGCGGCGTGGGCGACGCAACGCTGGTCGCGCACCCTGACTTCGTGGGAGCAGGTCGAGCTTCCTTACGGCGATGGCCCTGGCCCCTTTGAGCGCTATCTCGACCTGCATCGCTACTGGTCCGACGCCACCCTCGATGTGCTGACGATCCTGGAAACCGCCCGCCGGAAGAATGCTCCGGACAAGCCGGCCATATCGAACCTGTGGGATTCGAGCGGACGGCGGGGCTTCGACTACCTGTCGAGCTACAAGGACTATGTCAGTCACGGATCGCACGGCTACTATAATGGCGATGCCATCAGCGGCGGCTTCGAAACCATGATGATGCGCGGCGCATTGCCCACGCCCAGCTGGTTCGTCGAGTTCCAGGCCGGCGGCGGCGGCTATTACGGCAGCAAGGGCCGTTCACGCATGTGGGGCTATTTTGGCCTGCTCAACGGCGCCCAGGGCATGCTTGCCTGGACTTTCAACACCCATCGCGGCGGAGAGGAACAGGCGCTATTTGGCCTTGTCGATCACGACGACACGCCTTCGTGGAAGCTTGACGAATGGGGCAAGATGGCGTCCGAGTTCCGCACGCTGCAGAAGCTCGGCTTTCCACGCAAGCTCGAACCGCAGGCAGCCATCGCCTATTCCTTTGAGGCAAAGGTGGCGTCAGAGCCCGAGAGCTGGTCGAACACGGTCAAGCAGTACCTGACGACCTCTTACATGGAGCAGAAGCACAACGCCTTCTCCCCCCTGTTTAACGACAATATCGATGTGGCGGTCATCAATATCGGCCATGAAGACCTGAGCCGATACAAGATGGTCGTCATTCCGGGCGAGTACCTGATGAACCAGGCGGCCGCCGACAATGTGCGCCGGTACGTTAAGGAGGGCGGCACGGTTATCATGACCGCCATGTCGGCCAAGGTGGACGAGACCAATCAATGGTTCAACACGCCTCTGCCTGGGCGTCTGAGTGACGTCTTCGGGCTGAAAACCCGGGAGTTCTACCGCCATTACGCGCCGCTGACCGGCAAGATCGGGGACGTCGAGTTCAAAAGTACGATCACCTTCTACGAAGTGCTGGAGCCGACCACGGCCCAGGTGATCGGACATATCTCCAATGTACCGGATGCGCCGCCCATTGCCACCGTCAACAAATTCGGCAAGGGCCAGGCCATCTATGTCGCCACGCCGGCCCAGCCTTCCGTGATGCAGCCGCTCTACCGCAGTCTGTACGCACAACTCGGTATCGTCCCCGGACCCAAAACGCCGGAAGGCGTCTATGCCCGCGTCGTCGATGGCCGGACCCTGTATGTGAATGCGTCATACGGTCCGAAGGACATCGTGCTGGAAGGAAAGAAAACCAGTCTTCTCACGAAGGCGACATGGAATGGAACCCTCCACCTCGAAGCCGACGGCGTAGACCTGGTCGAATAATCGGGAACAGTACACGGTCTGAGTTCCTCCCTGTTTTCCGGACTGATGACAGGGCAGGGACCGGTGCTCGTCCATGAAACAAAGCAGATAGAACCAGATTGACCGGGCGTTCGGCGCCTTCGGTCCACTCAGTGCGCCGCGTGCTGCGAAGTCTGTGACGGTTGTCAAATATATCCAGGTTAAAAGAGCTGACCATGAAGATAACGTCTTTAAGTCTTGCAGGCCTTGTGGTTGCATTGGCGTGGCTTCCACACACGGCTATGAGTCAGCAAGCCAAGCCGGTTCCTACTATCAGGGTTGGCTGGTGACCGAGGAGATCAACTTCGCTTACGAAGGCGGTCTTTATGGCGAGTTTATCCGCAATCGGAGCTTTAAGGGCGAGGGCGGATTTTCCCTATAATATAGATGAACCTGTCTATTGGACGCCAATAGGGAGCGCGGAGATCGCGCTCGATAAGAAGCAGCCGCTCAATGGCGCTTTGAATCTGAGTCTTCTCCTGCGTGAAGATGGCGTCTGAGGCCAGTCCTGCCGGCATTTCCAACCCGGGCTTTTGGGGCATTTCGGTAAAGCCAAAGACGCCTTGATGGCAATGGTCGGTGGATGTGTTCGGAGCCTCCATTCGGGTGCCGAAAGACATTTTGCGGGAAGGTCTGTTGTCAACATTTATTAGTGGCTTTTATTTTCACTTTTAAATTTTGGGAGCTGCCATATAACAAGGGGTGACCTGGCCGCGGCTTCGTGCGCCATCTCGACCCAAATAAAGAATAATCAGAGTAGGAAAGCGCATATGCGGTTGGGATGCACCGGATTCTGGGTGAAACATGTCACTCAGCTCGCAGTGGCCATCACTGTTTTTTCTTTCCTCTGGGAGAGGGCGCGACGCGCGATGGCGTTGGTGAGGGGAAGGTGTCGGGCATGCCGGCCTGACTATCCCGCCATGAGAATTCTCATTTTTGCTTTTTTCAGAACCGGAGCAATATCCCATGTTTGAACTTATCGCCGCCGCCCAGATCGCGGTTTCATCACCGGACGGAAGCCTCGAAATCCGGATCGCTCCGGACGCTTCGGGCTACACCGTCTCGCGCAAGCAGGAAGAGATCGTCTCGACTTCTGCGCTCGGCCTGCAGATGGCCGGCGCTCCGGATTTCAAGGACCTTCAACTGGTCAAGGTCAAAAAGAAGGATCACAACAAGACCTATCGCCTGACGGCGACCAAGTCCGCCACGGCAAAAGACCACTATCGCTCCCAAGTGCTGACCTTCCGGGAAGCGTCCGGCGAGCGTCGCGAACTGTCGATCGAAGTGCGGGCCTACGATAACGGCGTGGCGTGGCGGTACCGCACGCCTGCGGGGCAGGCGGTCACCCTCGTAGACGAGAAGACCAGTTTCCGCCTGGCGGACGATCCGACCTGTATTGTCTCGGAATACAAGACGTCGCACGAGGACTACTGGAATCCCGTCAAGGTGTCGCAACTCGATCCGTCGAAACTGTACGACTACCCTGTCCTTTGCGCGTCTCCGAGCGGCCGCACCCACTATGCGGTCGTCCAGTCGGATACGTCCGGTTATGCAAACTCGGCGTTGAAGCCGGCCCCGGATGGCCTCCAAGTCGATCTGTTCCGCCGTCCCGACCGCAAGGAGATCTCGGTCATCTCCGAAAACGGCCTGCAAAGCGGCTGGCGCGTGATCATGACGGCCGACCGGGCAGGGGACCTGATCGAATCGCAGTTGATCGGTAACCTGGCGCCCCAGGCCAAGGGGGACTTCACCTGGGTGAAGCCCGGCAAGGCTGCGTGGGACTGGTGGTCGGGACCGACCGCCGGCGATAAGCCGTCTATGGAGCGCTTCAAGCGCTTTATCGACTTCGCGGCGGAGTCCGGCTTCCCGTACTTCCTGATCGATGCCGGCTGGCCACTGAACGCGACGCCCTGTTGCGACGCGGACCCGAAGACCGACATTACCCGTCCGGACCCGTCGATCGATATGCCGGCGCTTGTCGATTACGCCGGCAAAAAAGGCGTTGGGCTTCTGCTCTGGGCGCACTGGAAGCACGTTGAGCCCCGGATGGATGAGGTCCTGGATACCTACCAGCGTTGGGGGATCAAGGGCATCAAGGTCGACTTCATGGAGCGCGACGACCAGGAAATGGTCCGGTTCTATGAGCGGCTGGCGGCCGCCACGGCAAAACGCCACCTGCTGCTGGACATGCATGGTGCCTTTCCACCAATGGGGCTTAGCCGGACCTACCCGAACTACATCACGCAGGAAGGCGTGATGGGGGCCGAGTACAACAAGTTCGACTGGCCGTTGATCACGCCGTCTCACAACGTCAAGCTGGCCTATACGCGGATGCTGCTGGGGCCGATGGACTATACACCGGGCGGTTTCCGCAACAATTATCCGGAAGCCTATGTCCAGAGCGAAATCATGCCGTCAACACGGTATACCCGTGGACAGGCCCTGGCGCAGTTCGTGGTGTACGAAAGCCCGCTGCAGATGGTCTCGGACGATCCCGTCGCTTACAAAGACGCCTCCGGCTTCGACTTCGTCAAGGAGGTGCCCACGGCCTGGGACGAAACCAAGTTCGTCGACGGCACGCCCGACAGCTACGTGATTGTCGCGCGGCGCAGCGGTGACCAGTGGTATGTCGGCGCCATGAATAACGAGCAGGCGCGGACGGTTGACATACCCCTGAACTTCCTGGCGCCCGGCCAGTATGACGCTGTGCTGTGGCAGGATGGCGCGACCGCTAATGAGGTTGAACGTATGACCCTCACAACCTCGGACAGCGACAAGCTCAAGGTCGTTATGGCGCGCGGCGGGGGGGCTGCGATCGTCCTGACCAAGCGCGGCGCAGCGCGCTGACAGGGGGGATTGCCATGACAAGACACATCTTCAAGCGGGCGCTGCCGATGATTTGCGCGGCGCTCATCTCTGTCCCAGGACTGGCGCAGGCTGCTGAACAGGATGGTTTCAGCTGGAAATCCAGTCCTCGGCTGATCAGCCCTGCCCAGGACGGTGCCATAAAGCAATACGGCGTCAAGGATCCGTCGATCGTCTACCACGACGGCCGGTATCATGTGTTTATGACGACCGCCGCCGATAACGGATGGGGGCTTGCCTATTCCAGTTTCCGCGACTGGGACGAAGCCCCGAAGGCGCCGATCATTCCGCTCGACAAGTCTCCGATGGGGCCGGGCTACCGCGCGGCGCCCCAGGTCTTTTATTTCGCGCCTCAGAAGCTCTGGTACCTGGTCTACCAGGGGGGCGACCCGCTGTATTCGACCAGCACGGATATCTCGGATCCATTGTCATGGAGCGCGCCGAAGCCGTTTTTCAATGTGGTTCCGGAAGTGGTCAAGAACACCGAAGGCCATGCGGCCTGGCTCGACTTCTGGGTCATCTGTGACGACCAGACCTGCTATCTGTTCTTCACGAATGACAACGGTTCATTCTTCAGGGCCGAGACGCCCCTGAAGCAGTTCCCCGAAGGATTTCATAACACGACCGTCGCCATAAAAGGGTCGCGCGACGATGTGTTCGAGGCCAGCAACACCTACAGGATCACAGGAACGAACACCTTCCTTACCCTGATAGAGGCTATCAGTCCCAAAGGGCGGTACTTCCGTGCCTGGACAAGCGACAAGCTGGACGGCGAGTGGAAACCGTTGGGCGACAATATGAATGTGTTCGCCAGCTCCGATAATGTCAGGTTCGAGGCAAAGCCCTGGGCGGAAGGCGTGTCGCATGGCGAAATGCTGCGTGACGGTGTCGACCAGACCCTGACCATCGATCCCTGCAAGCCGCTTCGGTTCCTGTACCAGGGCCTCGATCCGGAAGGTAAGGTCGATGACTATCTCAAGCTGCCATACAGCCTGGGTGTCATCACCGCTACCGGTGCAAATCCCATTCGCGGAATGTGCCGGAAGTAGGGGCCGGGCTTTCCGCTGCAATGCCAAAACGCCGCGCCCTGATGAGATCGGAGCGCGGCGCTTTTGTATTTGGGGCCTAGTTTTCCGCCGGGTTGTTAGCCGCCAGGAAGGCTGTCACGGCTTGCAGTATTTTCAGCCGTTCCGCTTCCGTGCCGGGTGCGGACTCTTCACGCTCCAGTTCCACGTATTCGACGGATTTCCGCGCTGCCTTCAGGTCTTCATGCAAGGTGCGGCTTTGAGCGATAGGTACGGGACCGCGACCTTCGTGGTGGATAAGCATAACAGGTGTCGTCATCGCCGAGGCGGCAACGGGCGGTGTGCCGGCATCAATCAAGCGTTCGAGGTTTCGCACGCTCATAGGGTTTTCAAGAAAGGTCCTGGGCCAGGTCGGCGAGGGGATCAGCGTCGTGAAGGCGTCACCACCCGCTACGGAGCCAAAGGTCTTGCGCCAGGAAATGTAGCGCGTGGTGTCCGAAATTCCGTCGATCGCCATCGCGCAACGCACGGTGCCTGTCTCGGCCAGCTTCAGAGCGGCATACCCGCCCAAAGCTGTTCCTAAGCTGCATACCCGTTGTGGATCGACCAGGCCCTGACGCACAAGGGCGTTAACGCCGTCTTTGAGGTCGGATTGAAGGTTGGCACCCCATGGGGCGGCGCCCCGGTAATTGGGCTGGAACACGAGATATCCGCGCGACGCCAGCGCCTGCGACAGCCAATTAAAATCTATACGCGCCTGGTCGCCAGGGTTTTCCTGCGGCAGTATGACAAGCGGCAGGTTCTTAGATGTCGGCTTCGGAGGCAGGGTGAGAATACCCTTGATAGCCGTCCCGTCCGAGGTCGTGTAGGTGAAAGTGTCCTGTCTTGCGATCCAACTGGTCGGTACTTGCGGGAAGTCCTCACCGACCGACGTGCTCTTACCCTTCGCGAAGTCGAGAAGGTAATATGTACCCGTCTCCTCGTCGCCGACGACGCGTATCAGCACCTTCTTTGTGTCATCGGTCACGGATACGATCTCAACCGCCTGTCCGGCCGACGCTGCCAGCGCCCGGTCATAGACCTTGCGGAGACGCGGTTCCCGAATATCGTAGGCCGGCGTTTCCAAATGTGACGCAAAGCCCGCCAAACGTCCTGAGCGGGGATCAAAAATGGGCCGTTCCAACCCGGCATTGCTGTTCTCAAGCGGACCCGAAAGCGTGCCTTTGGCATCGAGCGTGTAATAATGGAAGCGGCGCGGCGCGTCCTTGGGATCGTTGCCGTGCGTATCGGTGTCCAGAATGACGATTGACGCCCCATCCTCTGCCAGGCCGATAAGAGACGGGGCAAACGTGTCCTTTGTCCGGATGATTTCGCGGCTCAGGACGGGCTTCCATTTGCCGGCGACCTTCATCTCTATGCGGTAAGATTCTTTGAGGAAGTCGTAGAGGGTGCGGGCAACGATCGTTCCGTCGGGCTTATACAGCCAGTCATCGACGTACAGCGTCTCGCGTTCGATGTCACCGCCGCCGTCATCGACCAGCTTGCCGTCGCTGGTTGCCGGATCGACCTTCCACAGATAGACGCGTTGGGCGGGTTGGCTGCCGATGGATTGCGGACGCATTTCCATGAACGGGCCGAGCAACTGGGCCTTGCCGTCGATCGTAACGCGCGACGGTAGTCCAAGCGCCTGGCTGGGAGCGTCGCCAATGTGCAGGCCTACGGGGGATGACTCGCCGGTCAGCATGTTGACGGACGTTATCGCGTTTTCGCCGCGCACGCCGAAATATATGCATCTGGGCGGCTGGTTCATGTTGAGCAATGCCTGGGCAGCGCCCCCAACATCAGTGCCTGCCTCGGCACCGGACATGGCCGCGATATCACGTCCGTTGAGTTGCTGAGACGTGCTCTGCGCAGGCGTGCCCGCGCACGTGCCACGTGTTACCGCCCGAGAGTCCGAAACGAGTACATGCTTATCGTCGGCCCAACTGATCGCACTTACGTTGCCGCCGCTGAGTTTGTGGTAGGCGTGCTGGCGGTCGGAGAAACCGTAACTGACCAGAATATCCAACCCGCCGACATGTGTAATGAATGCGATCTGAGACCCGTCGGGAGACAAGGCAATCTGCTGGAAATGCGGCGGCTTGGCATAAAGTTCGAGGGGGGGCGGGGCATCGGTCGGTTTGACGCGCTTCATCCCCCGGACGACGACTTCGGAGTCTTGGGCATGCGCCACATAACTGCCCGCGGCGATGGCGACGATGGTCGTTGCCAGCAGGATTTTCTTCAATAAGGCCAATTGTTCCTCCCCTTGCGCCTACGACCGTATCCGAACGACATCCGTGAAGCCGAAGGCCTGTCCGGCTTTCGCTTCGAAGACCAGGCTCAGCCACCGCTTGCCGTCACCAGGAGGGAAGGGGGCGCTAAGCTGTCCTTTGCCGGTGTCGGTCTTTTCGGCGACCTTCCGGCCGTCGATATAGAGGCTGCACCGGCCGAGCAGGCCGAGGCAATCCAGCGTCCCGCCGTGCCTGCGCACCTTATTGAAGCCTTCCACCTCTGCGGCGCACAGGACATAGCCGTCCTTCGCAGGGGCGGCGAACGGCACGCCCGCCCGGAACCACCCCCAGGAGTTCATGTCGTTGTCCCTAGGACGCAGATTGGGATCAACAGCCGTGGCCTGATCCGGGGCTCGCCGCCAGTTCTCGGTAATCTGCACGCTTTCCGAAACCGCCTGATAGGGCCAGGGCGCGGCATCGACGACGTCGATCTGTATGGCAGCGGGCTTGAGACCGGGTGCGGTGGCGGTCAGCTTCAGCTTGCCGGCGTGGCCTTCACGCGTCTGGACGATCACCTGCGCCAGCCCGTTGAACAAGGCACGCGTATTGCCTTTCTCGCTTGTGATGTCGTTTGGATTGCCGTTGCCTAGACCGATGATGTCCCCGCCTTCGATGGCGAAGGTGATTTGGTGCTGGGCCACCGGCACATGGCGGCCTTTGGCATCCAGGGCTTCGACCGTGAAAGGTTGCGCGTCCAGACCGTCGCCGCGCATGGTCTTACGGTAAGGTGTCAGTTTCAGGCTGACGGGCGCGCCCGTAGTTTCGACCTCAAAGGTTTTGACGACCTTGCCGCTGCGATAGCCCACCGCCTTCAGTTTCCCAGGGGCATAGGCCGCCTTCCAGCGGTTCATCTCGTAAATGTCGCCCTTTTGCCTCCCCAGCGACCGGCCGTTCAGGAAGACTTCCACCTCATCCATATTGTGAAGCGCCATGATCAGTATCTCTTCGCCCTCGCGGCCGGGCCAGGTCCAGTGCGGCGCAAGATGCAGGACGGGTTCGTCGCGCCACTGCGCCTGACGAAGCCAGAAGGCGCTCTTGGCGAAGCCGCACAGGTCCATGATGCCGAAGAAGGACGAGTTGGACGGCCACTCGTGCGGCGTCGGTTCGCCGTGGTAGTCAAAGCCGGTCCAGACAAAGGCGCCCGCGACGAACGGCCGCTCGGCGACCGCCTTCCAACCCACGCGGTGCGTCGTGCCCCAGGACGAGGCATCGTCGTCGTATGATGCGGTGATGTTCTTTTCCTGGATGGTCTTGTACTCGCCGCGCGTCATGAAAGCCGAGCAGTCTTCCGACGACGTGATGGGGAGCTTCGGGTGCGCCTTATGGAAGTCGTCATAGGCTTGATACTGGTAGTTGAAGCCGACGACATCCACGGCCTGAGAGACGTTGACCGGCGTGAACAGCCCGTCGTTCATGGCGGCGGTGACCGGCCGGGTCGTATCCAATACCTTGACCCGAGCGGCCATGCGGCGGACCATCTGGTAGCCTTGTTCCGTGCCCTGCATCGGTTCCTCATTGAACACCGACCAGAGGATGATCGAAGGATGGTTGCGGTCGCGGCGCACCAGCCACTCCAGTTCCGCCATGTGATCAGGCGATGGATTGAAGACCCGGTTCTCATCCATGACCAGTATGCCCAAGCGGTCACACAGCGCGTAGAAGGACCGGTCCTGGGCGTTGTGTGAACACCGGATGGCGTTGCAACCCAACTCTTTGAGACGATTGAGGCGGTACTCCAGTATCCCTTCCGGCACGGCCACACCGACGCCTGCGTGATCTTGGTGGATGCAGACCCCCTTGAGCTTCACCGGTTGCCCATTGAGGTGGAAGCCGGTGTCCGGATCGAATCTCTGGGTGCGGAAACCAGCCGGCGTCACGACCTCGTCCAGCACCTGGCCGTCCGCGATTACCTGGGTGCGAACCTTGTAAACTTTTGGCGTCTCAAGGCTCCAGAGCTTCGGGTTCCGAACGTCCATGCGGCCGGTGATGGTTACGGTCTGAAGATTGCCGACCTCAGCGCGCATCTGGTTTTCCGCGACGACGACGTCATCGTCCAAAAGGGTCGAAACCAGCGTGACGTTGCGTTTGGTCTCGCCCGAATTGTAAAGCGTGACCTCCAGCGGAATATGCCATTGCCCGCGGTCTTCGACGGGATGGGCGAAAACGCCGTCGGTGACGATGTGGACGGGATTGCGCTTGACGATCCAGGTGTTGCGGTAGATGCCCGCGCCCTCGTACCACCATCCCTGCATCGTATTGGCGTCGGCACGGATGACCAGCGAATTCAAGGATTCGCCGTAGGTCACGAACGGGGTGATATCGATATAGATGGAATTGTAGCCCGACCAGTTCCGGTTGACGAGCGTGCCGTTCAGCCAGACCGTGGCGTGGGTTGAAATGCCGTCGAGTTGCAGTTCAATGTGTTTGCCGCGGTCGGCCTCCTCAAACCTGAGGAGGTTCCGATACCAGCCTATACCCCGCTTGCGGTAGCCTTGCGCCAGGTTCTCGGTCTTGTCGGGAAGCTGGTAGCTCGCGAAGTCGTGGGGAAGGGTGACGGACATCCATTCCGTGTCGTCGTAAGTCGGCGATGCCGCGCCCCAGGCGGCCCCGGCTTTCGCATTGGCGTACGACCAGCCATGTCCCAGGATCTTGGGGAAGGGCACATCGCCCTCCAGGAAACGCCAACCCTTGTTAAGGGACAGAACCTCGCGGTTTTCGCGGCGTGTGGGGGCTTCCGCACCGCGCGCGTCAGCCGGGACTGCGCCGGTTACGGAAGCCGCAAAGCCGAGAGGGAAGACCCCAAGGAAACTTACAGTTTTCAAAAGGTCGCGTCGGCCTAGCATTTTCCGCTCCTGAAATCGTGTTCGTCGCTGCACCCTCGGACCTCGAGAGCTTTCCATGTGCTGAACGAAGGCCACCCTGCATGGCTCTGCGACGTATAGAGCCTTATATCGGCCACAACGGATTTATATGCAAAATAATTTTTTACCTGTAACGTGGCCATGCTGGGCCTGGACGTAAACGACGGCCCGTTATGATTCTTTGCGACTCATGTCGCCGTCCGAAACGGCCTCAGGTTGTGGCGCCGCCGGTAGCCTTAATCATAGGGCGAAGCTGCCGCAAAATTTTGAAGACTAATGAGACATTTCCGCAACATTTAGAGACCAACCGCAGACTGAATAATACCAATCTGGGGGAGGATATCGGCTGCGCTTCTCTTTGTTATCTATAGCAAATTGCCAGAAATGAAAATTGAAATCGTTTTTCACAATCGATTCCCAATGAAAATTTGCAATGGAACGATCTTTGAAACTGCAATTCCATAATTAGATCATGTTGACATTTTTATTCTATTTTTGCACACTTCCATATGTGAAAGCGGCTTTTAGTTCGTAATCGGCGGACACCCGGTTTCGTCCGGCAAGCTGGCTATGATCGAAAATTCCCGGTGGCAAACACCACCCCGGCACCTGGCTCGAACGCGAAATCATCCTGACCGAAGAGGGTTGGTCGGATGTCAACAATGGAAGGAAACAGTTAGTGCTTATGGAAAATATGCTCATCAAACCGGCACGCCATGCGAAGGCCTGGAAGGTGGCGCTGCTCAGCGGATCTATGCTGTTCGCCGCATGCCATACGGCCGCATACGCACAGGACGCCGCTCCGCCAGCCCAGGGGGACGCCGACGAGGTCGTGGTCGTTACGGGCTTCAAAAAGAGCTATGCCGACGCCGTCCGCGCGAAAAAGCAGAACATTGAAATCACCGACGGCATTTCCTCCGACGGCCTGGGCCGTTTCCCGGACCTGAACGTCGGCGAGGCGCTGCAACGCATTCCGGGTGTCCAGATCAACCGCGAAGCCGAAGGCCGCAACGCGACCATCAACGTGCGCGGCATGCCGGGCTCCTACGCCCGCACGACTCTGAACGGTGTCGCTTTTGCCGCGCCGCCATCGCTGGCCAACGACCAGGGCTCACCGCTGGGCGCATTTAACTCGGACATCTTCTCGGCTTTCGTTATCGAAAAGTCGCCCATGGCTAATGCCCAGTCGGGCGGCCTCAGCGGCAATGTCGACATGCAGATCGCGTCCGCGCTGTCGCGTGCCGACGGCGGCATGATCAAGGCGTCGTACGAGTATAACGAGCTGGGCGGCAGTGTCGCACCCGCGATGACCCTGGGCTACAACAAGCATTTCAGCCCGAACCTGGCCGTTTTCGGTACGGTGGCGTACAAGAAAGAAGACTTCCGCCGGGACACGCTGCGGTACAACGGCTATAGCCGCCTGACGCCTGGCCTGACTGGCCTGAGCGCCGCCAATTTCGCTTCGACCTATGGGCAGTACTACTCGGCCACGGACTGTCCGTCGTCGGGCTCGTTCTGCCGCTCCCTTGAGAGCGTGCTGGGCACCGATGCCTATAATACCAGCACAACAGGGTCCAAGGGCAATACCGGCGTCTACGCGCTGGACGCCATCCGTCAGTATACCCGCGAAAACAAGGGCGATCTCTGGACCGCAACGGCCGGCATCGAATGGAAGCCCAACGATAATACCAAAATGGGTATTATCGGCTATTACACAGACCGTGACCTGCCGAAAACGACCCAGTATTTCCTGATCAATGCCGTATGGGACGGCGCCGGCACGATTACGCCGTCGGGCACGCCAACCCAGATGTCGGATGGCCGTTGGGTCTATGAAACAGCCGCCTATAACAACTTCCCGGCCAAGTCATCGACGCGCCTCTATTCGCAGCACCAGCAGGCCAAGGGTTTCGTGGCCAACCTCGACTGGAACAACGAAGACTGGAAGGTCAATTTCGTCGTTGCCGGCTCGCAGGGTTCCAACGCGTCACTAGAAACCGAACTGGACTTGCAAACCAACCCTGTTTCGGGCGGGACCAACGGCATTTCGGGCACACTGACCACGGGCTTCGGCGAACTGGATGGCTTCTCCTACACCGTCACTCCGACGCCGCAGAATGCCATATTCAACAGTGGCTGGACGTGGCAGGGCCCCAATGGTGATCCGGAAGGCTATCTGACGGCAAACGAGCTCTACTACCTCAACATTTCCGGTTCCGAAAGCTTCGCCGACCAGACGGTCACTTCGGCCCAGGTCGATATCGAACGCAATCTCGAATTTGGTCCCATCACGGCGATCAAGGGCGGTCTGCGTATTGAGAAGAATGAATTCAAGTCCCACGGTTTCCGCAACATGGCCTATGGCGCCCAGTTGCAGAACATCACCAGCGACATGCTCTATACGCCGTCCTTCGTCGATGATTTCATGAACGGCGATGCCAAGATCAGCAAGAATTGGCAGGTGATCGATGCGGAACGCTTCATCGAAGCCGTTACGCCGGTAGAGGTCTATACGCCGTCGGGTGGTGGACTGAGCACGCGCGGTTTCAACGTCTTGTATCGGGACGGCGCATTTGCGGACAACAACTACAACACGCTGAACAATCTCACCCAGGCCTATATCCAGGTGAAGTACGACACCGAAATCCTGGGGCACCGCCTGCGCGGCAACGTCGGGACACGCTACGAAGCCACGGACAATACGATCGACTCGCTCGACACTATTCGTCCATTTACGGGCGTCGCGGGCTCGCTGTCGGATTTCAAGTGGCAGCGTATCGAGAACAAGTATAACTACTGGCTTCCGTCGGCGATCTTCGCGCTGGACCTGAAAGACGATCTGCTCCTGCGCGGCGCCTACTACAAGACCTATGTCCGGCCTCAGGACCGCCAATTCTCTCCGGTCACCCGGATCGGGGAGCGGGTCCTGAACTCGCAGCAGACGACTTCAAGCATGTCAGTATACGATGCTTCGGTTCGCATCGGTAACAATAAGCTCCAGCCGTACCTGGCCGATTCGGTCGACTTCTCCCTTGAATGGTATAACCGCCCGGGCGGTCTTCTGGCCCTGGCCTACTTCCGGAAGGTCATCACGGGCCGCATCGTCGGCACCTCGGATCCAGCCATCCTGTGTCCGGCGGACGGTTCGACCTGGGGCTTTGGCCCCCTGTCGTGGGACGGCCAGTATTGCACCGCGACCAGCCTGGCCACAACAGACAGCACGACGCGCATATTTGCTTCCGGCAACTATAACCTCGACAGCGACACCACGGTCGAAGGCTGGGAATTCAACATCCAGCAGAACCTCGATTTCCTGCCCGGCTTCTGGAAGAACTTCGGCGGCAACTTCAACTACGCCTACACCGACTCCAAGAGCCCGGCCATCGCGCCGTTCCCAGGCATCTCGAAGCATACCGCAAACCTGATCGGCTATTATGAGACGCCTAAGTACGGCATCCGTGCGGTCTATAACTACCGCACCGACTACCCGCTGAACGCCAACGGCACCTATACCGGCGGCGCGCGGTCGGTGAAGGCGCGCGGGCAGCTTGACCTGTCGGCCTCCTACAACATCACCGACCGGTTCTCCCTGTCGCTCGACGCATACAACATTACCAATGAGAAGCGTTACGAGTACGAGAACGATCAGCGCGTCGTGCGCTGGATCGACTATGACGGCCGCAGCTTCACCCTGACGGCAAGAGGAACCTTCTAGGCAGTGTCCCACTGGCGGGTGCTTTCCCTGATTTTTCCCGCCAGAGGTCATGCCCGGCTGATCTGACCCGCCGTGATTTTCCTGTAACGCGTCCCCGGCCAGGTCAGTCTGGTGTGAACCCCTGTGGCCTGACATACCCTATGTCAGGCCACCTTTTTTCCATCAGCGCGTGCCTGGGAGTGGATGCGATGACGCAACAGAAAGCCGGCAAGGCCATTCGCAAGGTCGTGATCGCTGGCGGCGGAACCGCGGGATGGATGTGTGCCGCATGGTTTTCCAAGATATTACGTGAGGATATCGAAGAGATCGTTCTGCTGGAGAGTGACGAGATCGGGACGGTCGGCGTGGGCGAGGCCACCACGCCCTATATCCGGGTATTCAATCAACACCTCGGAATCGACGAGAATGCGTTCGTCCGGTCCACGCTGGGTACCTTCAAACTCGGCATCGAATTTGTGAACTGGGGCAAGCTCGGCCATACGTATCACCACGCTTTCGGCGCCAATGGCCGCGAGTTTGGATCGTTGCCGTTCCACGCGGTCTGGCTGCGGGACGTGCTGGAGCGCGGCGGCCCCGATGACCTCGCGCTATACAATCTGCAGTCAATGGCGTCGCTGAACCGGAAGTTCATGAGACCGGCGGGACAGAACTCGCCCCTGGCAGGAATAGAATACGCCTTTCATTTCGACGCGACGCGTTACGCGCGATTTTTGCGCGACTTCTCCGAGGCACGGGGCGTTGAACGCGTCGAAGGAAAAATCAAAACGGTGGAGCTTTCCGAAGCCGGAGACATCAAGGCGCTTCACCTGCACGATGGGCGGGCGCTCGACGCCGATCTGTTTATAGACTGCACGGGATTTCGCTCGCTTTTGCTGGGTGAGGCCCTCCAGGTCGGCTTCGAGGACTGGAGCCGGTGGCTGCCCTGCGACCGTGCCTATGCGGCGCCGACCGAACGGGCAGGGGCGCCCGATCCATTTACGCGGTCGACGGCCATGAGCGCCGGCTGGCAATGGCGCATACCGTTGCAGCACCGCGATGGGAACGGGTTGGTCTTTGCCAGCCATTTCCTTCCGGAAGATGAGGCGCTTGACGCCTTCCTCGGCAACCTGCCGGCGGACCGCATCGCCGACCCGCGGTTCATACGCTTCACGACGGGGCGGCGCAAAAAATTCTGGCACAAAAACTGTGTGGCGATCGGACTGGCGTCCGGGTTCCTGGAGCCGCTTGAATCGACCTCGATCATGCTGATCCAGAACGGTATCGCCCGGCTTCAGTACTTCTTTCCGGACAAGAGTTTCGAGCCGGCGGACATCGAAGCCTATAACCGGGCGATGACCAGGGAATATGAGGACATCCGGGACTTCTTGATTTTGCATTATCATGCAGGTCAGCGCGACGATTCCGAGTTCTGGCGCTACTGTACCTCGATGTCCGTTCCGGATGGCCTGCAACAGCGGCTGGACCTGTTCCAAAGCCGGGGGCGAATCCCCGAGGAACGCGGAGAGCAGTTCAGGCTGCACAGCTGGCTGGCGGTCATGTGGGGGCAGGGCATACGGCCCAGGGCCCCCGATCCATTGACGCTTAGCCTTGACGGTGACGGCCTGTCCCGGTGGCTGGGCGATATCCGCGACGTTATTAAGAAGTGTTGCGATATCATGCCGACGCATGAGGAATTTATTGTCGGCAACTGCGCCGCCCCATTTGCCGGCCAGGTTTGAGCCTGCGTTAGCGCCTGGTCGCCAATTATTCAACACGTGCGTGGTCGAGATTACCGCGCGCGCCGAGACGTTTCGGCGCTTCCGCTTAGGGAAGAAAAAGTCACTGATAAAAGTCTGACTATTTGCTTTCCATCTGAAAAAAACTGTGTTAGCGCTATCACAACGGCGGAAAACGCTGAGCGAGCCGGTGCCAAGACCCGGAGAGGCAAATGGGAGTACATCATGAATCCTTCGCGCTTACCGGCGCGGCATATGGCCGCTCCACCGTTTCCTTCAACGCAGTAACAGACCGCGCGCCACTAATGGCCGGAGCGCCGAGCGCCTGACTGTGGCCTTAATGGCGGCATTCGCCGCGAGACATCTACCTTTGATCGCGTGCCTGAGGGCATCGCGGGCTGCGCGACTTTGCGGCCTGGCGAACCTTTACGCCGGCTGGCATGCCGCTTTATGAATAAAAAGGACCTGACATGGCCTCTATCAAAAGCCGCCGTATCCGCTATCTGACGGTTGCCGTCGCCGCCGTGCTGACAAGCGCGGGCGCGTGGCAAGCGGCCCACGCCCAGAACCCGCTGGAAGCGCCGGACTACCAGGACGCCACAAAGCCAGCCCAGGCGCGCGCGGCGGACCTGATCTCTCGCATGACGCTGGAAGAAAAAACAGCCCAGTTAATCAATGATGCGCCAGCGATCCCGCGCCTCAATATCCGCGAATACAACTGGTGGAACGAAGGCCTGCACGGCGTGGCCGGGGCCGGTTACGCCACCGTCTTCCCGCAGGCGGTCGGGCTGGCCGCGACCTTCGACGAGGAACTGATCCACGACGTAGCCGATACCATCGGGGTCGAATTTCGCGCCAAGCACGTGGAAAGCCGCCATCGCTTCGGCGGTTCGGACTGGTTCCGGGGGCTGACCGTGTGGTCGCCCAATATCAACATCTTTCGTGATCCGCGTTGGGGCCGGGGCCAGGAGACCTTCGGCGAAGACCCGTATCTGACGGCGCGCATTGGTGTGGCTTTCGTCAAGGGGCTCCAGGGCGAAGATCCCGTCTATTACCGCACCGTCGCCACGCCCAAACACTATGCCGTCCACTCGGGCCCCGAAGCCGGACGCCACCGCGACAATGTCAATCCGTCGCGCTACGATCTCGAAGACACCTATCTGCCGGCCTTCCGCGCCACGATTACCGAAGGCAAGGCGGTCTCGATCATGTGCGCCTATAACGCCATAGATGGCGTGCCCGCATGCGCCAACGAGGACCTGCTGGTCAAACACCTGCGCAAGGACTGGGGCTTTGACGGCTTCGTCGTGTCCGACTGCGACGCCGTCGGCGACATCTACTACAAGACTTCGCACCATTATAAGGCGACGCCGGAGGAGGGCGTGACGGCTGCCTACATGGCTGGGACCGACCTGATCTGCGGCAACGCCAATGAAGCCGATCACCTGACCAGCGCCGTCCGTAAGGGCTTGCTGTCTGAAAAGACGCTCGATACGGCGCTTGTGCGCTTGTTCACCGCCCGCTTCAAGCTGGGGCAGTTCGATCCGCCGGCCAAGGTCTTCCCTGAGATCACGGCGGACGACTACGACACCCAGGCCAACCGCGACCTGTCGCAGCGCGTCGCCGAAGCCGCCATGGTGCTGTTGAAGAACGACGGCCTCCTGCCGCTCAAGAGTGAACCGCGCACCATCGCGGTTATCGGACCAAACGCAGATTCCCTGGACTCGCTCGTCGGCAACTACAACGGTGAGCCTTCGCATCCGGTGACGATCCTGGCTGGTATCCGCGCTCGCTTTCCCAACGCCACGGTGCGTTACGCCCAGGGCTCCGGCCTGATCGATCCGGCCCTGGCGCCTGTGCCGGACGAGGCCTTGTGCCGTGACGCGGCTTGCGCCGAAAAGGGCGTGAATACCAGCCATTTCGCGTCCAGCGAGATGACCGGCATGGCTCAGAAAACCACAGCTGATGCAGGCATCCGTCAATCCTGGAAGGGCGAGCAGCGCAGTGGCGCGGTGCGCTATGATGGCTACCTGACGGCGCCTGAAACCGGGGAATATCGTTTCCGCTATGACGCCAACGGTGGTTATCGCATTTGGGTCAACGACAAACTGATCGTCGATGCGTGGCGTGTCGACTGGCGGCCCTCGATCGCGACCGGGACCGCCCGTCTGGAGGCTGGGAGCCGGAACCGCATCCGCGTCGAATCCTTCCAGCGTCAGGCGAGCGGCGACGAAAAGCTGCTCTGGAGCCAGCCGTCCGACGTGGGCGCACGGGATGCCGTGGCGGCCGCGAAGGATGCCGACCTGGTTGTGTTTGCCGCCGGCTTGTCCCAACGGGTCGAAGGCGAGGAGATGCGCGTCGAAACGCCTGGTTTTTCCGGCGGCGACCGCACCAGCCTTGATCTGCCGCCCGTCCAGCAAAAAGTGCTGGAGCAGGTCGCCGCCACCGGCAAGCCCGTCGTCCTGGTCTTGGTCAACGGCTCGGCACTCAGCGTCAACTGGGCGGACAGAAACGTCCCGGCCATCATCGAAGCCTGGTATCCAGGCGGGCAGGGCGGTGCGGCCGTGGCGCGCCTGATCGCGGGTGACTACAGCCCCGCCGGCCGTCTGCCTGTCACCTTCTACCGTTCAGCCGATCAGCTGCCCGCCTTTAGCGAATACAACATGAAGGGACGCACCTACCGCTATTTCAAGGGCGAGGTGCTGTATCCCTTCGGCTATGGTCTGTCCTACACGACCTTCAAGTATAGCCCGGCAAAGCTGTCGGCAGCGACCGTGCAGGGCGATGGCCAGGTGACGATATCGGCCGACATCACCAATACCGGCCGCGTCGACAGCGATGAAGTCGTGCAGCTTTACGTCAGCCACCCTGGCCAGAAGTCAGCGCCTGTCCGCGCGCTGGCGCGCTTCGACCGCATTCACCTAAAGGCCGGAGAGACGAAGACGGTCACTTTCACGCTCGATAGCCGCGCGCTGTCCACCGTCAACGCTGACGGTTCGCGCTCGGTCAAGGCCGGCAAGGTCGCGCTCTGGCTGGGCGGCGGCCAACCGTCGGCCCGCAAAGGATTGATCCCGGCAGCGGGCGGCACGGCGTCTTTGACCGTCACGTCGACATACACGCTTGAACCATAAACATATAAAAAGAGACGAGGAATACATGACTCCGAAGACCCAGACCCGGCCCGCGCGCGGCCTTATCCGGTCGGCCACGACGGCGCTGGCGACAGCCCTGCTGATGCTGACCTGTGCCGCCCCGGCCATGGCGCAGGACGACACGATGAAGCCGATAGGCATCCCGGCCCAGCCTAATGCCATCGTGCTGAACACCGGCCCGTTGCCGGGCGCGACGGCAAAGGAGTCCTGGCATACGCAATACGGCAGTTTCTTTGCCCGCAACGTCACGGTGGCGACGCTGACGCCCTTCCTGCCTGACCCGGCAAAGGCCACAGGCGCGGCCGTCATCGTCGCACCCGGCGGCGGCTTCCGGACCCTGTCGATGAACAATGAAGGCTGGGATGTCGCCAAGGCCCTGGCGGACAGGGGGGTGGCTGCGTTTGTTCTGAAGTACCGCCTGAATCCGACGCCCGAAGACATGCCCGCCTTTGAAAAGTCGATGACCGAGATGTTCTCCGGTGGCGCCCGCCGTCCACCGGCAACACAGGATCCATCGGTCGCGCTGGCGCCCCAGATCGCCGATGCCCGCGCGGCCTTCGCGCTGGTCCGTTCGCGCGCAAAGGAATGGCACGTCGACGCGGACCGCATCGGCATGATCGGCTTTTCCGCCGGCGCCATGCTGACGCTCGCCACTACCCTGCATGGCCAGGACGCAAAGCCCGCCTTCATCGCCGACATCTATGGGCCGCTCGCGCCGGTAGAGGTGCCGGCCGACGCGCCTCCGCTCTTTATTGCGTTGGCGGCTGACGATCCATTCTTTGCCAATGCCGGTTATGGCCTGATCGACAACTGGCGCGCTGCCAAGCGCCCGGTAGAGTTCCATCTGTATGAACAGGGCGGCCACGGCTTCGGCATGTATCCGAAAGAAACGACGAGCACAGGCTGGTTCGACGCCTACGTCCGCTGGCTGGGCATGCACGGCTACCTGAAGCCAAAGGGGTAATGCACAAGCATTTCCCGGCGAGGTGAACACTGCTCGCCGTTAGAGCGATATGGCGAAAAGTGTGAAGCGGTTTTCGCTTTAAATATCGCGCCAAAACAAAAACTTAGATCGGTATGATATTTCACCTAAAATCATACCGATCTAGGAATGCACGACGCAATGACCGAAAGCGCTGCTCGCTTCATTGAAGCAAGCAGCGCTTTCTGCGTTTTGTGTGCCGGAAGACTGATGGAACAATAATGCTATATCGTGCAAAAATGGAATATATGATGTTCCGCTGCTACACATGCTTCAAACCCAGTGCTATGCTCACCGGAGCATTTCCGGTTTTTGAAGCGAAGCATTGAAAATACTCCGCTTTAATATGAAAATTGTAAAGAACTAATACGATTTAATTGCCTTGGCGCGGGCCTTGTGGCGCCGTCATGGGTTGCGCCTCTGTCGTGGCGCGGCCGCCCCTTTAATCCGCCCGTAAAGATCGCGATCCATTCTTGAGGCGGGGATTGCGTAAGCAATTGAAATTTAACGGTTATTTTTATCGATGTGTCGGTGGGCTCTTCCTGCTGCTAATTGGATTGTAAGGGTGCCGCTGCATTTTTTAATCAGATTATAAAAAATATATTTGTCCATTAAATAATATTGTCCTACAAATCGGGCAACGTGCGTCGGACGTAAGCCACGCCAAAAAAAATTTCGGAGGAAACAAATGAAGCTAAAGTTCCAATTGCTGCTGTCTGCCTCTGTGCTGCTTGTGGCGACGCACGGAGCCGCCTTTGCGCAATCGTCACCCGCCGCGCCTGCGCAGGCGGATAACGCTCAGGCTGATGCCGACCAGGACCCTGAGGCGATCGTTGTTAAGGGCTACCGCGCCAGCCTCCGGTCGGCGCAGCAAATCAAGCGCCGTTCGGATGCGATTCTCGATGCGGTCGTCGCTGAAGATATTGGCAAGCTGCCCGACAACAATGCGTCCGAATCGCTAGCGCGCCTCCCGGGCATCCAGATTTCGCGCGGCAGTGACGAAGGCAGTGGCGTTCTGGTGCGCGGACTTCCGGATGTCGCCACGACGGTCAATGGCCGGGACATTTCGACAGCCGAACTGCGCCGTGTGCAGCTTCAGGATTTCCCGTCAGGCGCGCTCGCCGGCATGGAGGTCTACAAGTCCGCGACGGCCGATCTGCTTGATCCGGGCTTGGCGGGCCTCGTCAATGTGCGCACGCGCCGGCCTTTCGACTTCAAGGGCTTTGAAGTCCATGGCGCCATTCGCGAGACCTACAACGACCAGAACGGCAAGTTCAACACCAACGGCAATATCCTTTTCACAGACCGCTGGTCGACGAACCTGGGGGAATTCGGCGCGCTTTTGAACCTGTCCTATACCGAGCAGACCTACCGCAATGCCGTCCGCTGGGCGGATGGCTGGATCACCCAGCCTGACAACGGCGTTGTCGTTCAGCCGTCGTCGGTGGGCAACAGCTTCTGGTTCCCGGGGGCAATCGGTGTCTACAATGACAGCGGCCATCGTTGGCGTCCGTCCGCGAATGCGACCTTGCAGTGGCGCGTGAACGACAATGTCGAACTTTATGCCGACCTGCTGTGGCAGGCCTACCGGGCCACGCACGAGAACGACTGGGGCCGCGTCCCATTGAAGGAGGGGGCGCCTACGCTCAGCAATGTGGTTCTGCAGGACGGAACCGACATGGCGTTGAGCTTTACCAAGACCGGTGGAAATCGGCCTGAGTTCTACCGTTCGACCTCAGCTGACCGGACGGATACACAGCAGATCGCGGTCGGCGGCTCCTACACCAATGGCCGCCTGAAGTTTTCGACGGACGTGGCCTATACGAACAGCTTGTATGCCAACGATTCGTGGAGTCTGGATTCGGCCCTGAAGACTGCGCCGGTGGTCGAGGTAAACTTTGAAACCGACGGCGGGGTGGCCTTCAGTGCGCCGGGGTTGGATGTTTCGGACCCTGCCAACTACATCTGGCGTGGCTATTACGAGAGCGTCTACAAGGTGGGCGGCAACGGTATACAGTTGCGGGGTGATGTGGTGTTCGATGCCGACTGGGGTATCGTGAAGACGATCAAGGCTGGTCTGCGCTTTACCGACCGCAATGCCTTCCTCCGCCGCAACGACCGGTACGCCTGGACCATGCCGCTGGAGATAGCGCTGTCCAGCGTTCCAGCGGGCGAATTGTCACTGACGCAAGACACCTTCCGAGGGGACGCGCAAGGCTTCCGGAACTGGTTGATGCCGTCGCGGGAAGGCATCGTCGATAATCGCGCTGACCTTCTGGACTTTACGCGGACTGCTCTACAGCAACTCGTTGCTCTGAATCCAACGGATCAAGGCTGGAAAAACACGCTCGCGGCGTTCCAGCCGGAGGTCACGCCGTATAATCCGCTTCGTGGCTTCAAAGCCCGTGAAGAGACGCGTACCGGCTATGCCCAGGCACATTACGATTCCACGCTTTTCAACGTGCCAGTCGATGGCGATGTCGGCGTTCGCGTCGTCAACACGTTCGGTCACTACAGTGGTATCTCGAGCGTCACCTGGAATGGTATAACGGAATCCCTGCCTCGGAATATCACGCAGGATTACACCGACGTGCTGCCGAATGTCAGCATGCGTTTGCGCCCAACCGACCAGATACAGCTTCGTCTTGCGGTCACCAAGACACGTACGCGTCCGGATTTCGGCCAGCTCAATCCGGCATTGTCGATTTCGCAATACGTGCCGACGGGAACGCCAGACCCGGAAGCTGCTGACGCTTACGGTTCGGCAGGCAATCCCGACCTCAAGCCTTTGACATCGACGAATTACGACGCGACCTTCGAGTATTATTTCTCTGGAAATGGATCGGCCAGCGTCGCTGTCTTCTATCGGGATCTGTTCGGCTTTATCAGCAACTATACACGGCGCGTCCAGGACCCGGTGTACGGCGAGATCGAGGTGTCGCGTCCCGAAAACGCCGGGGAGGGCAAGATCAAGGGCATCGAGGTCAGCGGACAGACCTTCTTCGACTTCCTGCCGGGGGCGTGGAGCGGTCTTGGGGTGCAGGCGAACGTCACCTACATCGATGCCTACAATCGCCTGCCGGCTACTCTGGCCGTAGGCGCGACCCCGCCGCCGTTCGTGAAGATTCCGGGCGTGTCCAACTGGAGCTACAATTTCGCGCTGTTCTATGAAAAGGACAAGATCTCGACGCGCCTGTCCCTCAATGGCCGGTCACGCTGGATCAACTGGTATGACGATTCGCGGCGAATCGGCGCCTTTACAGGCGAGGGCACGGAGTCGGTGCAACGTCTCGACTACTCGCTGAACTATTCGCCGAACGACAATGTTACGATCAACTTCGATGTTTCGAACATCCTGGCTGAACCGTTTCATAACTTCAGGGAGTTTCAGCCCGGCAAGCAGTTCACGCGCGATATCCGTGACGAAGGCCGCTACTATGGTCTGTCCCTGCGCTTCAAATACAATTGATCAGGGCGGAGGCCGTTATCGCGCCACCGTTTGCACACTTCACTGCCCAGGGGAGCGCATGAGCGTGGCGCTCCCCCTTTTTGACCGGCATGGGCGCAATGCAGTTTGTTTGCGCCGTCATGCGTTGCACAGTTCAGTTGGTTGGATCCCGCCTTTTGACAATATCCTTGGAAGCCTGCCGGATGAGCGATTCCATGCACCAGCGTGCCTCGGCGGGATCTCCGTGCGCGATGGCGTCATAGACGGCCCGGTGGGCAGCGACCGGATCTGAGCCAAGCACGTCGTGTTCAATCTTGTAGCGGGTTGACAGGGCGACGGATGTGCCGATCGATGCGTTCAGGGACGCCAGTTGATCGTTGTCGGCTGCCGCCAGAAGTGCGGCGTGGAAGTCCTTGTCGGCCTGCCGTCCCGACTCCGTGAGCAGGGTGTCGCGGTCCATGATCTCAAGCGCCCGGAACATGTGGGCCAGATGCGTCACGTTGCGCCGCTGGGCAGCCAGGGCGGCGGCGGCGGGCTCGATGATCAGGCGCAGTTCAAACAGGTTGCGGACCAACCGGTCGTCGGGTTCATTCGCGAACATCCATCCAATGACATCGGGGTCCAGCAGGTTCCATGCCGTTTGTTCGGTGACGCAGGTTCCGCGCTTTGGCCGCGGTTCGACCAGGCCCTTGGATGTCAGGATGCGCATGGCTTCGCGCACGGCCGTCCGCGATATGCCGAGCGAGATCGACATGTCGAGCTCTGTCGGCAGGACGTCGCCGGGCAGCCTGTGCCCAGAGATAATTTCGGTCGCCAGCTTCTGGGCCAGCAAATCGTGAAGCCGCGAGGCGCTCCTGCCGGCTGGGGCCTGGCCGTCCCCGGTGTCACTGTCCCAGGTTACGATTTGTCGCCGTTTTTGCGCTTTGCTCATGAACGTCCGTGGAAGGTCAAACTGATTATCTCCGATCTCTCGTGTTCGTCATAGATAACGCGAACTGCTTCTGTGAGCAAATGGACTCGCCCAAGTGCCGGATAGTTGCCGGAAATATCTATTTTTGAATTAATAATCAGACCATTTCCATTATTTAGACTGATGAATTGTGGATGCCTCGCTCAGGGGTGGTTGATTGAAACACTTCGCTCATCGCCATTTATTCTATTTAAATCAAGTGATTGGTGCGGGTGCTTGCTAGGTGGAGGCCGTTGTCAGCACTTTGATATGGCTGCATGGTCGAAAATTGTTGACGGGCGCGTGCGTTGTGCATCATATATAACATCAGACTTTATAAGCCGGGAGTGATGAGTTGAAGCTTAGCCATTCATTTGTCTGTGGCTTCTCAGACTTAACACCGAACCGTGCAGTAGTCGTAAATAAGAAACGATAAGATAAGCAACTTATAGCTTGGCACTCGCAGAATATAATCAGGTTTCCGTGCAAAAGGCGGAGGCTGATCAATCTGCGATCCTAGGGATGATTTGGCAATACGTTAAGAGAATTTCCTACAGGGGAAAACATGAAAAGCTTCAAATCCATCCTTCAGGGCGTTTCGGGCGTCGCGATTTTGTGCGGCGTGGCGTTTCCGCTTGCCGCCTTCGCCCAAGAAACGAACACGCCGAGCGGAGACGACGACAGTGTCGTCATTGTAACCGCATCGCGTATCACAACGCGCGGCTTCAAGGCGCCGACGCCGACGAGCTCGATCGGGCAACTGGAAATCGCCAACCAGGCGCAGCCGAACGTCTTCACGACGATCGCGCAACTGCCGTCGCTGCAAGGCTCGAGCGGTGTCGCCACCAACACCTTCTCGACGTCTAGCGGCCAACAAGGGCTGAGTTCGTTCGCGCTGCGCGGACTGGGGGTCAGCCGTACCCTGACCCTGCTTGATGGCCAGCGCGTCGTTCCGTCCAACATCGGCACGGGGGCGGCCGACATCAGCCTGCTGCCGCAACTGCTGATCAAGCGCGTCGACGTTGTCAACGGCGGTGCCTCGGCATCATGGGGCTCCGACGCGGTCGGCGGTGTGGTCAACTTCATCACCGACACGCGCTTTGAAGGTTTCAAGGCCAATGTCGCCGTCGGCGAAACCACCTATGGCGACGACAAGCAAAGCCTGGTTCAGGTCGCTTTCGGCAGGGGCTTCCTTGACGGCAGGCTGCATACCGCCTTCGCCATGGAATACCATAACGAGGACGGCATTCCGGCCGGTGACTTTGGCGAAAACGCCGCCAATGGCCGCGACTGGTATCGCTCCTCGACCCTGGTCAATACCGGGATCACCAATAACGGCTCGCCGCAGTTCCGCAACCTGGATCACGCCCAGTCGATCACCTATTCGAAATACGGCCTGATCACATCGGGCCCGTTGCAAGGCATTGCCTTTGACCAGAACGGCAATCCCTATAACTTTGCCTACGGCTCGAATGGCATAGGCGGTCCGGCTGGCGTGCCGGGCAAGGACGCGACCGGCACAGTCGCGGGCTGCTATATCGGCTTCTGTATCGGCGGCGATACTTCGGCCAATGTCGGCATCGGGGCAACGTTGCAATCGGGCATCATCCGCTCGAACTTCTACAATCGCACCTCGTTCAGCCTGAATGACAACCACGAGATTTTCTTCACCGTCAACCTGGCCAAGGTCGACACGAACAATCAGCCGAACCCAGGCTTCACACAGGCCGGCCTGACCATCCAGTGTTCGAACCCCTATGTGCCTCAGTCGATCAAGACCGAGTGCACGAACAACAGCATAACCAGCTTCAAGCTCGGTACCGTCACGCCGATGCTGCCCTTCATCCGCGTCAACACGGAGCGCAAGCAGGAGCGTTTCGTTCTGGGGGCCAATGGCAAGTTCGACCTGTGGGGCACCAACTGGAACTACGACGCCTACTACCAGCACGGTAAGCAAACGTCTGACATCTATGTCCACAACCTGCTGCTGAAGGCGCGCTTCACGGCGGCCATCGATGCCATCGAACTCAACGGCGCCATTGTCTGCCGCGATCCGGTCGCGCGCGCCAATGGTTGTCAGCCGATCAATGTCATTGGCAACCAGACGCCGAGCGCATCGGCGATCACCTATCTGCAACCGCCGGCGGGCGCCTTCCAGCACACGATCCAGACGCAGGACGTCGCCAGCTTCGGCGTCTCGGGTGAGCCCTTCTCGCTGTGGGCCGGTCCTGTCTCGATGGCATTCGGTGCGGAATACCGCCGCGAAGCCTATCGCGCCGTTGCCGATCCTTATGGCAACGGCTCGACCAGCCCCTACACCCCCGAACACCCCTCTGATCCGCTGCTGAGCACAGGCGGGGGCAACTTCTACGCCGGTAACTACCGCAATGGCCGCGGCAGCTATACGGTCGCTGAAGCCTTCCTCGAGTTCAACGTGCCGCTGATCAACAGCGAATCCCTGGGGGCGGTCAATCTCAATACCGCCGGTCGGGCCACCAACTACAGCACGTCCGGCGCGGTTGAAGCCTGGAAGGTTGGCCTGACCTGGGATACGCCGCTGTCTGGTGTCCGTCTGCGCACCGTCCGGTCGCAGGACGTCCGCGCACCCAACCTGAACGATCTGTTCGGCCCGACGACCTCGACAAACCTGCCGAACTTCACCAACCCGTTCACCAATTCGACGCTCACCGTCTCGCAGAACCAGGGCTCGAACCCGGGCCTGAAGCCGGAACTGGCGCAGAATTTCTCGTTCGGTGTCGTCCTGGCGAACCCGGAATGGCTGCCGGGCTTCAACGCCGCGATTGATTACTACGACATCGAGCTCACCGACGCGATCGCGCCTGGCCCCAACGCAACCCAGCTTGTCCAGTATTGCTTCGACGGCTCCGTGCCGGCCGCATGTAATGCGTTCAACCTGACCGGCGCCAACCCGTATGTGAATGTGGGCAACATCAACGCCGCCTCGATCAAGACGAGTGGTGTGGATTACGAACTGAGCTATCAGTGGCCGCAGCCGCTGAAGCTGGAAGGCAATCTGGTTCTGCGCGCCCTTGCGACGAACGTCCGTAATTTCACGACGGTGCCTGGTCTTCCCGGCACGATCGCCACGGAATCGGCCGGGCAGAATTCCGGGGCGACGCCGCACTGGAAGGCGCTGTTCGTTCAGACCTACTCCACGCCGAAGTACAGCCTGACGCTCCAGGAGCGCTGGTTCAGCGACGGCGTGATTGGAACCCAGTATGTGGTCTGTAACACTGGGTGCCCGGTTTCGACGTCAAACAACCCGACGCTCGACAACAACCACATGGATGGCGCCACCTATGTCGATGTCGCCGGTTCCTACAATATCAACAAGAACGTTGTGGCTTACTTCAAGATCGACAATCTGTTCAACGTCGATCCGGTTCCGTCGCCTCAGACGAACACGGGCCTTGATGTCAACCCCGCGTTATATGACACCTTGGGCCGCTTCTATCGCGTCGGTCTGAGATTCAATTATTAAGTTTTCCGGTTATCCACCATGCTGATGGTGGATAACCGGGGCTGTCCTCTTGGTCGTCCGCCGAAGACGCTGCCCCCCTTGCGGCATTTTCGGCGGTCACTGAGAAGGGTGAGTGGGAATTACGAGCCTTCCCGTCTCCCTGATGTGTGTGTGTCCCACGAGCCCCCTTTTTCCCTGAAGGGGGCACACTCTTTGGTTCTGGAGTACGATGCGGTTAATTCGAATCGCCATCATGCTCTGGGTTTTTGTTTTATCGCGATATTTAGCCAAAAAAACGCTGCACACTTTTTGGCATATCGCTCCAGGCGAATGAGATTTCTATGGTGCTGTTCAAAAGCGGTGGCGTGAGGTGGGGTATTATTCTCCTGCTGACAGTCGGCACCATCCTCAACTACCTGACCCGCAGCACGCTCAGCGTCGCCGCGCCGACGCTCATGACCACCATGAACATGACCGAAAAGGACTACGGCGTCATTACTGGCGTCTTTCAGTTCGGCATCATGCTGCAACCCATTGCGGGCTACATTCTCGACGTCATTCGCCTCAAGATGGGCATGTTCCTGTTCGCGCTGGCCTGGGGCCTGATTACCATGGCGCATGCCATGGCCGGCAACTGGCAGACCCTGGCTGTCCTGCGCGGCCTGCAGGGCTTTGCCGAGGGCACGGCCCAGCCGGGCGGGCTTAAAGTTGTTTCCGAGTGGTTCCCAGCTAAGGAACGCGGCTTTGCCTCAGGCCTCTACAATATCGGCGCGTCGGTCGGCTCGATGCTGGCCCCGCCGCTCGTCGCCTTTTGCATCCTTTATTACAACTGGCAGTCCGCCTTTGTGATAACCGGCGCCTTTGGTGTCGCCTGGGCCATCCTGTGGCTAATGAACTACCGGTCGCCCAAAGAACATCCGTCCCTCAAGGAAACGGAGCGTACCTATATCCACGAAGGGCAGGAGAAGCACCTGGCGGCCACGTCCGAGCGCCCGTCGATGTGGCGAATTCTCAAGCAGCGCAACTTTTGGGGCATCGCCATCCCACGCTTTCTGGCCGATCCGACCTGGAGCACCTTGGTTTTCTGGCTGCCACTCTATCTCACCCAGGTGCGTGGCTTCGACCTGAAACAGATCGCCCTGTTCGCTTGGTTGCCGTTTGTCGCCGCCGATATTGGCTGCCTGTTTGGGCCCTTCCTGGTCAGCACCTTCCAGAAATTCGGTATTTCACTGATCAATGCACGCCGCTTCACCTTCACGGTCGGCGCGGTGATGATGACGGGTGTCGTCTTCGTCGGCGCCGTCCAGAGCCCATATGCCGCCATTGCGCTCCTGTGCCTGGGCGCCTTCGCGCACCAGACGCTGTCGGTGACCGTCATTACGATGTCGTCCGACCTGTTCCGTCAGAGCGAGGTCGCAACCGTCGCTGGCATGGCGGGCACGGCGGCCAATCTGGGCGCACTGCTGTTTTCGGTGGCAATCGGTACGCTTGTTGCAACGACCGGATACACACCCTTCTTTATTATCCTGGGCGGCATCGACCTGTTGGGTGCGGCCCTGCTGTGGTTCCTCGTCCGCCCGAGTGACATGGTTTCCGAGGTAAAGCGTGATACATAATCCCATACTGCCGGGCTTCAATCCGGACCCTTCGATCATCCGTGTTGGCAGTGACTATTATATAGCCACGTCGACCTTCGAGTGGTTTCCGGGTGTCCAGATCTATCACTCCACGGACCTTGTGAACTGGCGCCTCGTGGCCCGGCCGCTGCGCCGACCGTCGCAACTCGACCTTCGTGGCATTCCGGACAGTTGTGGCGTGTGGGCGCCCTGCCTGAGCCATGCCAAGGGACAGTTCTACCTTACCTATTCACTGGTCAGGCGATACGGACGGACGACGGAATACGGTGCCCAGGGCACATCGCTTCGGGACTTCCATAACTATGTCGTCACCGCAGACTCGATAACGGGAGAGTGGTCCGATCCCGTCTACCTCAACAGCAGCGGCTTCGACCCGTCATTGTTCCATGATGAGGATGGGCAGAGCTACCTGCTAAACCTGCTATGGGATCATCGCAGCGGGAACGACCGCTTCGCCGGCATTGTGCTCCAGCCGTACGACACCGTCCGTCAGGTCCTCACCGGAGAGCCGAAGCTTATTTTCAAAGGCACCGACCTTGGCTACACGGAAGGCCCGCACCTTTATCGCTGTGAAGGCTGGTATTATCTGATCGTTGCCGAAGGGGGAACGGGATGGGACCATGCGGTTACGCTGGCGCGGTCGCGCGACCTCAACGGGCCATATGAGGTCTGCCCTTACGGTCCTATCCTGACCAGCCGCGGCCGCCCGGATATTCCGTTGCAGAGAGCAGGGCACGGCGACCTTGTCCAGGCCGAGGACGGAAGCTGGCTCATAGCCTATCTCTGTGGCCGGCCGGTTCCTGGGACGCAGCACTGTGTGCTCGGCCGCGAAACGGCCCTGCAACCCGTTCGCTGGACCGCCGATGGGTGGATCGAACCATCCTTGCCGCTCCTGCAGCCGGATAATCCGGTGGACGCCGCGGCGGCAAGCCGGCACATATCCGATCAGCGGTATGATTTTGAGGGCGGTGAACTGGCTGCCGAGTTCCAGTGGTTGCGCACGCCATATCCTGAGGCCTTGTTCAGCTTGTCCGCGCGCCCCGGGCATTTGACACTGTTCGGACGCGAGACGATCGGCAGTCATTTTGAACAAAGCCTGGTCGCCCGGCGCCAGACGTCATCCTGTTACGAAGCCGCGACGGTTCTGGACTTCGAGCCCCGCAGCTTCCAGCAATCGGCGGGTCTCGTTTGCTACTACAACGCTACCAAGTTCCACTATTGCTACATCAGCTTCGATGCCACGTCCGGACGCCACCTGCGCGTGATGTCCGCCTTGCCAAATTCGCTCTGTCCGGAGAAGCTTTCGGATATCTATCGGCTTCCCGATGGTCCGGTAGAGCTGCGCGTCCGATCGGATGGCCGGCATTTGACCTTTGGCTACCGGCCGGAAGGGGCGGCGGCGTGGACCGAACTCGATGAGGTCTTTGACGCGACCAGCCTGTCGGATGAGGCGACCCTGCCGGGGCACCCCAGCTTCACGGGAACCTTTGTCGGGATGGCGTGCCAGGACATGTCCGGCCTGATGTCTCCCGCCTATTTCGACTGGTTCGAATATGCGGAGCGGGATATCGCTGAGGCCGGAACGGACCGGGACGCGAACCGGGAGGCGACAAACGCTGTCGCTTCGGCATCTGGACGTCGCGGCGCGGCCTGAGTAGCTTCCGTGGCCTCGCGCCGGCGGGATGGTCGGGCGGATGTTCTGTGAAGCATCGCGGGGGCGACACACAGTGGATGGACAAGCCCGGCAAAACGCGAAATGATTGCACTGAATTTCCAAGAGCCTTGCGCCGCTTCAAATGAAGCGGCGCAAGGCTCGAGGTTTTTGTTTTATCGCATTTCCTGACGGCGAACCGCCCGAAACCTACTTTGGCACTTCGCCGGGAAATGCTCTGGGATCGGACGCCGCCTTTGCCTGCTCGTAAACCGACCATCGATGATGTCGCCGCACTCAGCGGCGTCGGCCGCGCCACGGTCTCCCGCGTCCTGAATGGCGGACCCAATGTTCGCGACGAGGTGCGCGCGCGCGTCCTCGAAGCCGTCGAGAAGCTGCAATACAAGGTCAATATGCAGGCGCGCTTCCTTGCCGGAGGCAGGACCCAGGTGCTGGGCCTTATCTACGCGTCGGATCTTGATAGTGAACCCAACTCTTTTTACCATTCAGGTCTTGAGTTGGGTGCGTTGCGCGCTTGCACCGAGTTCGGCTTTCAACTGGTCATGCATACGGTCAATCAGCATTCGCTGACGCGGGCCGCGCGCATTATCGAGTTCGTCGAACAGGCGCGCTGCGATGGTCTGATCCTGACCCCGCCGTTTTCCGACGACGTCGAAATGCTGCGGGAATTGCAGGGACGCAACCTGGCCGTCGTTTGCATATCGCCCGGCGAGGCGGCGCAGAAACTGGCATCGGGCGTTGGAATCGACGACGAGGTTGCTGCCTATGAGCTGACGCGGCACCTGGTCGGCCTCGGCCACCGCCGTTTCGGCTTCCTCAAGGGCCTGCAAGGGCACCTGTCGGCCGAGCAGCGCTATTCCGGCTTTCTGCGCGCTCTGGCCCAGGCCGGCATCGGCGAGGACGCCGTGGTGGTAGCGCGCGGCAACTTCACCTTTAAGTCGGGCATCGAACTGACCCCGGGGATGATCAAGGACGGGCAGGGGATTACGGCGATCGTCTGCGCCAATGACGACATGGCCGTCGGCGCCCTGTTCAGCATACACAAGATGGGGCTTAACGTGCCGCGCGACCTGTCGGTCGTGGGTTTCGACGACACGCCCGTGTCGGAAATTATCTGGCCGCCACTGACGACCGTCCACCAGCCCCTGAAAACCATGGGCTATCGCGCCGTCCAGATCATCGTCGAGCGCGTCAAGGCCGGGGGCGCGGCCCCGCCGCCGCGTTTCGAAGCCATTGCACACCGGGTGGTGATCCGCGAATCCGCCGCGAGCCAGCCTGCTCACGTATAGTCTTTGGAAGCGCTTCCATTGTTAGCTGCGCCGGTTTTGCGCGTGGGGCGAGGCGTTGTGCCTTGTGTCAGCCCGCGTTAACCCACCATTAGCGGCTTGGCGTGCTGCCAGCATTTGCAAGCTCTTGCGCGGTGACGAGACGTGCCATTTCGGTCACGGCGGCTGTGAATTCACCCCTATTGGGAGCGGTTTCAAGAATCTTGTATGGGTTGGGCTTGACACAGCGGGGCGCTTCTGCGCATTCGATGGAAGCGCTTCCAATTTTGCTCCGTCAAGAGGGCCGGGGGCACATATTCCGAAACGGGAGGAACACAATGAAAGCCAGATACCGCTACGCCACAGCCGCGTGTGCGCTGATCCTCGCCATGGCCGCGACCGGCGTCTACGCGCAGGATGCTGCAGCGAATCAAACTGAGACCGCGCCCAGCGAAGAGGGCGACGCCGTCGTTGTCACCGGCATCCGCCGCGGTTTGCAGGACTCGCTGACGCTCAAGAAGCGCAGCACCTCGATCGTCGAAGCCGTCTCGGCCGAAGACATCGGGAAACTGCCGGACGCCTCGATCGCCGAATCCCTGGCGCGTCTTCCGGGCCTGGCCGCCCAGCGTGTCGGCGGCCGTTCGCAGACCATCTCGATCCGCGGCCTGTCGGGTGACTTTGCCGCAACGCTTCTGAACGGTCGCCTGCAGGTGTCGTCCGGCGACAACCGCGCCGCCGAATTCGACCAGTATCCGTCCGAAATGGTCGCCTCGGCGGTCGTCTACAAGACGCCGGATTCATCGCTGACGGGCCAAGGCCTGTCGGGTACGGTCGTGCTCAACACGGTGCGCCCGCTCGACCACAAGCAGCGCGTCCTATCGGTCAATGTCCGTGGTTCCTACAATACCAATGGCGAGCTCAATGCCGATACCAGTGTCTGGGGCAGCCGTCTCAGCGTCGCCTATATCGACCAGTTCATGGACGGCAAGCTGGGTGTAGCCCTGTCTTATGCCCACCTTGACGACCCCTCACAGCTCCAGCATTCCAAGAGCTGGTGGTGGGACAAGCAGGGCGACGTTCCGGGCTCTTCTCCGGCCGTGCCGCGCTTTGGCACGGGCAATGGTGACGCCATGGGGCTGCACGGCGTCGAAATCTGGGCGACCTCGCGCGACCAGACGCGCGACGGTTACATGGCCGTCCTCGATTTCAAGCCGAACGACAATTTCCGCAGCGTGAACGACTTCTATTATTCGGTTTTCGACCAGGATGAAGTGACTCACGGCGCGCAATGGTATCAGACGCAATGGACCGATGATGTCCGCTTCTCGGACGTCAAGGTGTCCGACATCGGCGGCTCGACCGTCGTGCAACAGGCCACCGTCAGCGGCGTCGCGCCGATCGTGCGCAACGACAACAACCTGCGCCGGGACGAAATGTTCTCCTTCGGCTCAAACAACCGCTTCAGTATCGGTGACTGGCGCTCCGTTATCGACCTCGGCTACTCGCGTTCCGTCCGCAAGGAGACCATTGCCGAGACCTATGCCGGCTATGGCACCAGCCCCGTGCCGGTCACGCGCACCTTTGACACTATCAAGGAAGACATCGCCTATGGCGGCTTCCCGATGCTCGACCCGGGCCTGAACTACGCCGATGCCGACAATGTCTATCTCGGTGATGCCGCGCCGTGGGGCGGCTGGGGCCATGACGGCGCCATTCGTACGCCGAAGGTCACCGATGCCTTGTTAACCTCGCGCATTTCCGCCGCGCACGATGTCCAGTGGGGTGGCGTAAAAGCTGTCGAATTGGGCGTCGATTTCTCCCACCGCACCAAGACCAAGGGCGTCGATGAGTGGGACCTGTGCCTGAAGGGCTGGAACCAGACGAGCGGCGACTGCCACGGCACGCGTGTCCGGGTGGCTGATGAAGACCTCAATGAACCGACCAACCTCGACTGGGCCAATTTCGGCGGCGTGCTGTCCTACGACCTGACCAATGTCGTCGGCAAATATTACGACCGCCGTGCCATCAAGAACGAGGATAACCTCAACAAGTACTGGCAGGTGGATGAGGAACTGCTGACCGCCTACGTCAAGTTCAACATAGACAGCGCGCTCGGTTCGCACGGCCTGCGCGGCAATTTCGGCTTGCAGTATGTCGAGGCCAAACAGACCTCGGCCGGCAATGAAATCGTCTCGCGCGCCAGTGGTCCGCTGGTCCCGGCCGTGGGCAAGTGGGTGTCAACCGACACGACCTATGGTCACTTCCTGCCGAGCCTGAATCTGATCCTGGATGTGACGGACGACTCGGTTGTGCGTTTCGCGGCAGCCCGCTCGATGGCCCGTCCGCGCATGGACGACATGCGCGCCAGCCGAAATGCCGGCGTTGGCGTCGACGGCACCTGGAGCGGCGGTGGCGGCAATCCGAACCTGAAGCCGTGGATCGCCGACGGTTTCGACTTCGCCTATGAGCGTTACTTTAACCGCACCAGCTATATCGGGGCGGCCTTCTTCCAGAAGGTGTTGCGCAACTATATCCGCAACCAGACCTTGCCATATGACTTCACCGGCTGGTCGAATCCGTCGGGTATCCCGCCGATCAGCAACATCGGCCGGTTTACCCTGCCGGTGAACGACAGCGGCGGCAATGTCAGCGGTATCGAACTCTCGGGTGCGCTGGACGGTGCGCTGGTGGCCGATTGGCTGCAAGGTTTCGGCGTCATCGGCAGCTTTGCCCGTGGATGGACCAATGTGGAATCGGGCGACCCCATCGATCCTTCGAAGCTTCCGGGCTTCTCGGGCGACGTGGCCAATGTCACCGGCTATTACGAAAAGAACGGCTTTTCGGCGCGCCTCAGCTATCGCTATCGTTCGGCTTTCCTCGGTGAAGCCTATGCGCTCTATGCCAACCGCGCCGTCACCCGCATTCTGGCCGATAACCAGGTTGACGCGCAACTGAGCTATGAGATGCAAGACGGCCCGCTCAAGGGCGTAACCTGGATGATCCAAGGCTATAACCTGGCGAATTCGGATTATCAGACCCAGCTCAAGGTTAGCGAAAACCGCGCGGCCGACGGCACCTCCTTCCCGGAAAATTATGAGGAATACGGCCAGACCATTCTGTTCGGCTTCTCCTACAAATTCCGCTAGGCAAGTTCCCTGGTTGCCGGCACCGTACCGGCAGCAAGGTACTCTGACGGAGGGATCGATCCCTAGGGTCCCTCCGTCCTTTTCCTGAACATCACGTTTCATGATGCGGCTGTGCTTCCTGCCGCGAGGATATCGCCATGCCTCTTCTGACCACCGCTGCCCGTATCGCCCTTCTGACCGCCGTGCTGACGGCCGGCTCGGTGTCCGCCGAACCGCTGAAAGACTGGCCCAAGATCACTTCGGCCATATCTCCGGATGCCGCTGTCGAGGCGAAAGTCGCGAAAATACTGGCGGGCATGACGCTGCGCCAGAAGGTCGCCCAGATGACGCAGGTCGAGATCAAGACCATCACCCCGGCCGATATCAAGACCTACCAGTTCGGCTCGGTGCTGAACGGGGGCGGCTCATGGCCCAATATGGACAAACACGCTACGCCAAAGACGTGGATCACCATGGCCGACAGCTTCTATAATGCGGCTAAGATCCCGCTGCTGTGGGGCACAGATGCGGTTCACGGCCATTCCAACGTCTATGGCGCGACCATCTTTCCGCACAATATCGGCCTGGGCGCCGCTCGCAACCCTGAGCTTGTCCGCGAGATCGGTGCCGCCACGGCAAAGGCCGCGCGCGCCACCGGCGTCAACTGGGCGTTTTCTCCGACCGTCGCCGTCGTCCAGAACAATCGCTGGGGCCGGACCTATGAAAGTTTCTCGTCCGATCCGGAACTGGTCCGCATCTACGGCGAGGCCTACACGAAGGGCATGCAGGGCGAGTTCAAGAGCGCGTCCAACATCATCGCCACAGCCAAGCACTTTATCGGCGACGGCGGCACGAACCAGGGCATCGATCAGGGCGTGACCATGGTGTCTGAGGCGGACCTGATCAACACCCATGCGCCCGGCTATTTCGGGGCGCTCAAGGCGGGCGCCCAGACCGTCATGGTCTCCTACAACAGCTGGACCGATCCGGTGACTGGCAAGGCGTGGGGCAAGATGCATAGCAACGGCTACCTGCTCAACGACGTGCTAAAGGGCAAAATGGGCTTTGACGGCTTCGTCGTTTCCGACTGGAATGCCATCTCGCAGATTCCCGGCTGCACCAACGATCACTGTCCCCAGGCAATCAATGCCGGCGTCGACATGATCATGGTGCCGTTTGACTGGAAAAAGTTCATCGACAATACGGTCGCCGATGTCGAAGCGGGTACCATCTCGCAGGCGCGGATCGACGACGCTGTCACGCGTATTCTGCGCGTCAAGGTCCGCGCCGGCCTGTTCGGCGCCCGTCCGTCGGCCAATGCCAATGCGGGCAAGCCTTCTGCACTGCTGGCGCGTGAACTCGGCCGCCGCGCCGTGGCCGAAACGCTTGTCCTGCTGAAGAACGAAAACGCTGCCCTGCCGCTGAAAGCCGGGAGTAAGCTGCTCGTTGTGGGCCAAAGCGCTGACAACCTGGCCAACCAGGCCGGCGGCTGGAGCATCACCTGGCAGGGGACGGGTAACACCAATGCCGACTATCCCAATGCCGACAGCATCCTTGTCGCCATCAAGGCCGCCAATACGGGCGGCACGGTCACCTATAGCGCCACGGGCGTCGACGTGGATGTCAGCCAGTTCGACGCTGTCATCGCCGTTATAGGCGAAACGCCCTATGCCGAAGGGGCGGGGGACATCAAGCCGGGCAAGCCGGTGTCGCACAGCGCCCGCTTCCCCGACGATCTGGCGGCACTCAAGGCGGTGTCCGGCAAGGGCAAGTCCGTCATCACCGTCTTCGAATCCGGCCGCACCGTTTATGCCAATGACCTGATCAACGCCTCGGACGCGTTTGTCGCCGCCTGGCTGCCGGGCACCGAAGGCAAGGGCGTCACAGATGTCCTGTTTGGCGCCAGGGACTTCCACGGCGTCCTGCCGTTCGCCTGGCCGGCCTCCCCGTGTGAGGACGCGCAACTGTTCCCGGTTGGGTACGGCCTCAGCTATGCTAAACCTGCGGCAACGGCCACGCTGGACGTGGTGAACGTGACAGGATGCCCGACCCATGCCGCAGCCCATCCGTAAGGTCGTTATCGCGGGAGGCGGGACCGCCGGCTGGATGGCCGCGGCCCTTCTGTCGCGGCTGGCGGCCAACCTCGATATCCGCCTGATCGAGTCCGATGAAATTGGCACGATCGGGGTCGGTGAGGCGACCATCCCGGCGATCAAGACCTTCAACCGCCTGGCCGGGATCGACGAAGACACCTTCATGCGGGCTACCCAAGCCTCGTTCAAGCTGGGGATCGAATTCCGTGGCTGGAACGGCGAGGGCTCTAGCTATATGCACGGCTTCGGCAAGATCGGCCAGGACCTTGGCTGGATACGCACGCACCACTATTGGCTGAAGATGTGTAATTTCGGCCGTGTATCGCCGCATCTGGCTGCCTATTCGATCAATACGGCCGCCGCATATGCCGGACGCTTTATGCGCTCGCGACCGGACATGCCGGAAAGCCCGCTGCGCGACATCGCCTATGCCTATCATTTCGATGCTGGTCTGTTCGCGCGCTTCCTGAGGAACGAAGCGGAAGGCCGGGGCGTCCGCCGCACCGAAGGCAAGATCATCGATGTGGCGCAACGTAGCCACGACGGCTTCATTGAGGCGGTTGTTCTGGAAAGCGGCGAACGCATCGACGGCGAGCTGTTCATAGACTGCTCGGGCCTGCGCGGTCTCCTGATCGAACAGACGCTGAAGACCGGCTACGAAGACTGGACGCATCTTCTACCATGCGATCGCGCCGTGGCCGTGCCGTGCAACTCGACACCCGACGTCGTGCCTTACACCAGGGCGACGGCAAGACCTGCCGGCTGGCAGTGGCGTATCCCGCTGCAGCACCGGATCGGCAATGGCTATGTCTTTTCCAGCGCCCACATCAGCGAGGATGAAGCAACCGCGACGCTTCTGGCTAGTCTTGACGGTGAGGCTTTGGCTGATCCGCGCGTCATCCGTTTTACAACGGGGCGGCGGAAGAAGGCGTGGAGCCGGAATGTTGTCGCCATCGGGCTTTCGGGTGGATTTCTGGAGCCGTTGGAATCGACCAGCATCCATCTGATTCAGAGCCACCTGCTGCGGCTGCTGTCGCTGTTCCCGGACGCCGGCTTCGACCCACGCACGATCGAAGAGTTCAATGCCCAGAGCGAATTCGAGTTTTCGCGCATACGGGACTTTATCATCGCCCACTATTACCTCAACAGCCGAGACGAGCCGATGTGGCGCGCCTGCCGAGAGATCGCACTGCCCGAGGCGCTACGCCGCAAGCTCGACAACTTCGCCGCCGCCGGGCGGGTGTTCAAGGACGGCGAGGAGTTGTTCGCGGAAGAAAGCTGGATCCAGGTACTGATCGGCCAAGGCCTGATCCCCGAAAGCTATGACCCCTTCGTCGATCTCCAGCCCGAAGAGCGGATCGTGAATTATCTCAATGACATTGCCCGTGTCATCGCCAAGTGCGTCGGCGTCATGCCGCCGCATGCGGACTATGTCGCAGGGCAGGTCGCCGCAGGAAGGATGTAACCCATGACCTCAGTGACGTATTTGCTCCGCCGCCGCCTCTTGGTATCTACGCTTGCTTCCGTGCTGGCCCTGGCTACGCCGCTGACGGCATGCGGCGGCGGTTCGGGTGGTGGCGCCGCGCCTGCACCGACCACGCCCGCGGTGACCAGCCTGACCGTCAAGGTGTGGGAGACGACCGGCGATAAGTCTAAGCTGCTGGCGTCGCAGACCGACCTGACCATGGCGAGCGGCTCTGGCACGGGAACGGTTATCACTGTCGACCCGTCACAGACCTTTCAGTCGATCACGGGCTTTGGCGCTTCGATCACCGATGCCTCGGCCTATCTGATCCAGCAGAAAATGTCGGCGGCCCAGCGCAATGCCCTGATGCAGGATCTCTTCAGCGAGACCGGTTTGGGCTTTAGCTTCACCCGCCTAACCATTGGCGCGTCGGATTTCTCCTCGGCCCACTATTCCTATGACGACATGCCGGCAGGCCAGACCGATCCGGCGCTGGCGCATTTTTCGATCGCGGCGGCGAAGACCGATGTCATTCCAACAGCAAAACAGGCCCTGGCGCTCAATGCCAAGCTGACCATCATGGCCAGCCCATGGAGTGCGCCTGGCTGGATGAAGACCAGCGATAGCCTGATTACTGGTTCGCTGAAGCCTGAAGCCTATCCGTATTTCGCCCACTATCTGGCACGTTACGTCAAGGAGATGGGCACTGAGGGCGTGCCCATCTCCTTGCTGACTCTTCAGAATGAGCCGGGTTTCGAGCCGGCCGATTATCCCGGCATGAGGGTCGAGCCGGCCTCGCGCGCGGCTTTCATCGGCGGTCACCTGGGGCCGAAACTCAAGGCGGAGGGACTGAACGTTAAGATACTCGACTACGATCACAACTGGGACCTGGCCAGTTCGCCACTGACAGTATTGGCCGACCAGACGGCCAATCCTTACGTCGCCGGTGTCGCCTGGCACTGCTATGGTGGCGATGTCTCGGCGCAATCGACAGTGCATAATGCCTATCCGGACAAGGAGACTTATTTCACCGAGTGTTCGGGCGGAGAGTGGGCGTCTGCCTTCGGCGAGAACTTTGCCTGGACGCTGAAGACCCTGATCGTCAATTCAACGCGCCACTGGTCGAAAGGTGTCTTGATGTGGAACCTGGCGCTCGATGAGAATTTTGGTCCGCACAAAGGCGGCTGCGGCAACTGCCGCGGCGTCGTGACGATCAATTCGAAGACCGGCGAAGTGACGCGCAATCTTGAATATTATGCCTTTGGCCACGCTTCAAAGTTCGTGAAAGTCGGCGCTGTCCGTATCGCGTCGGACAGTGCCGGCGGGATCGATACGGTGGCCTTCAAGAACCCGGACGGTTCGATAGCCCTTATTGCCGTCAATGCGGCGGCTACATCTAAGTCCTTCGCGGTCAGCTCGGCGTCGCGCAACTTCAGCTATACCTTGCCTGCACAATCCGGCGCGACCTTCGTCTGGACGCAGTAGGAGAAGCTGAAATTGGGCGATGGCGTGGCGGAAAAATAAGAATGCGATAAATGCACGTTGACCAAAAGCAAAAAAAATGACACTTATGCACAGGCCCGTAGTTTCGGCCGCAAATTTAGATAGCCTGCAGTTTCTGCGGGCTTGGGGCGACAAAGGCCTTGGCAGGGATTGCCGAGGCCTTTTTGCTGTTTGCTATTCGAAAAAGGGCATGAAAAAAACCGGCTTTCCAGCCGGTTTACGGAAGACCAAATAGACGGGCCGGGCTTTGGCTAGGGGGGGGCGATGAAGACCGGCCCGTCTAATTGTGTGCTCTCAAGCACGTCCTTGATATGCCAGAACGAATATAAAAAAGTGATGCGTTTCGTTCGCTTAACCGACGATTTGCCAATCCCAAAACCATCGGTCCGATGAATTTGAGGGATGGAACACATGTTTCGGTTATCTCTGAATGTCCTTCTCCGCCTCGAGGGGCAGAGATTGTCAATTGTCTGATGAAATGACATAGTCCAAACTGTGCTTGCAGCAAAAACATAACCGGGAGGCTGCGCTTTGACGCCATTGGACGACGACGGTGAACTCGAGGACTACGCGCTTGATACCGGGCCGCTGGTCACCTCGTTCAAGAACACAATGCCGCAGGGGCGGCTGCACGGTGCGCTGGCGCATCGCCTGGGCGTGGATATCCTAAGCGGCGTTTATGCGCCGGGGGAGACCCTGCCTAACGAAATCGATTCGTCGCACACCCTGGAGATATCGCGATCCGCTTATCGGGAGGCCATTCGCATTCTGGCGGCCAAGGGCATGGTGGAAAGCCGCCCGAAGACCGGTACCCGTGTGACCGAACGTGTGCGCTGGAATATTCTCGATCCCGAAGTTCTGCGCTGGATGTTCGAAACCGAGCCGAGCGAAAGCTTTATCCTGGGCCTATTCGAACTCCGCCTGATCACCGAGCCTGCCGCCGCGGCCCTGGCGGCGCAGCGGCGGCAGGATAGCCATCTCGAAATCATGGACAATGCGCTGAAGGTCATGGCGTCGGAGACGCTGGCGACCGAAGCGGGCCGGCAGGCCGATCTTGACTTTCATGATGCGTTGATGAGCGCCACCGGCAATGAGGCGCTGGCCTCCTTAAGTTCCTCGATCAGCGCGGCGGTGGCCTGGTCCACGCGCTACAAGCAGCGCATTAAGGCGCTGGAGCGCGACCCGGTGCCGGAGCATCGCGCTGTCTATGAAGCCATATTGCGCAGCGACCCTTCGGACGCCCGGTGGTGCATGGAATCACTGGTCCGGTTAGCCTTGCACGACACCCAACGCAGCATGAGCATGAAATAGCCTATAGGTATGTAAAAAACCTTGCTGAGAAAATCTGCCTGATTACTGAGTTGAAGTTTTTGCCGGCAGATATGGCGAAGGCGGAGCTTTGCGTCTAGACCTTGCTCCGTTTAGAAGGAAACAGAGCAAGGTCTGGATTTCTTAGTGGTCGCATGCTTGGTCCGAAAAACCGGTTCCCACTTTTTCGGAGCATGCTTTAAGTCCGGTGACGCAAAACTCAGGGAGCCGGCAGGTGACAGAACGGTTGCAATTCGGAAAGCGCATTGACGGGCTGAACTACGGTCCCCGGGAAGGCGCCTACGGCATTCTGTTGCACGACGGCCGTATCGCCTGCGTTCAGGTTGGCTACAGCAAGTTCACCTATGATTTGCCGGGCGGCGCCGTTGACCCGGGCGAGACGCCGGAGCAGGCGCTAAAGCGTGAGTTCCTGGAAGAAACGGGACTGGAGGTGCGGGTCGGCCGCCCGCTCACCGAGATCCTGCACTATTTTGTCCATGCCGATGGCACCGGGTACAACAACCTGTGCCGGTTTTATGAGGTGGAGCGGGTGGCTGAGCGGCCAAAGGCCAAGATCGAGGACGACCACGAGCTGATCTGGCTGCCGCCGCTAGAAGTCATCAAGCGGCTGAAGAACGAAGGCTACGCTTGGGCGATGGCCTTGTGGCTGCGTAGGACGGCCTAAGCTCCCGGAATCCGGCGAAGAATGAATTCGTCGTCCAGCGTATTGCCAACCGAAAATTGATAGGCGCCGACGCGATGAAAGCCGAAACTGGCATAAAGCGCCTGCGCCTTGTGGTTTTCGCTCCAGACGCCGATCCACTGCGGCGCGTCACCGAAGCGCTCGGTCAAATGGGCGATGGCCGCTGACAGAAGCGTCCTGCCCAAGCCCTTACCCTGCTGGCTGGAGTGTACGTAAAGCCGCTTCAACTCGCCCTCAAAGCCGGGGCGGGCGTCGGGATGCGGCAGGCCGACCTTGCCGCATTGCATGTAGGCGACCCCGGCGCCACTATCGTCGAGAACAATGCGCCAGTATTGCGCCGGATCATGGATGTCGGCGAGCAGGGCATCATGCGCATAGGATTTGCGCAAAAAAGCTTCCAGGTCCTCTCGCGGATAGAGGTGACCGAAGGTTTCTGTGAAACTGTCGATCGCCAGCGTCGACAGCGCGGGCACCAGGTCGGGCGTAACCGGCAAAAGTGTCATGGTACGAGGGCGGCCCAGGGTCAGAAGTGACGGACCTTGGTCCAGGCGTCGACCAGGGCTTTGGCCTTGTTGTAGACGATTTCCGCCGTGTCGCCGGGCTTGAAGACGCTGGTGCCGATGCCGAAGCCGGCGGCGCCGACCTCCAGGTAGTCCTTCATATTGTCGGCCGAGACGCCGCCGACCGGGAAGACAGGCACGTGGCGCGGCAGGACCGCCTTCATGGCCTTCAGACCCTGCGGACCCGCAAGCTCGGCGGGAAAGAGCTTGAGCGCGTCCGCGCCGGCGTCAACGGCCGTGAAGGCCTCGGTCGGTGTGAAGAAGGCTGGAAAAGAGATCATCCCCAGGTCCTTGGCACGGCGAATCACGTCCGGATTGGTGTTGGGCGAGATGCAGATTTCGCCGCCGACCGCCTTCAGCGTCTCGACGTCGGCGACGTTAAGGACCGTGCCGGCGCCGACGATGGCGCGGGTGCCAAAGGCACTGGCCATCGTCTTGATGCTGTCGAACGGATCAGGCGAGTTCAGCGGCACTTCCAGGATCTTGAAGCCAGCGCGGATGAGGCATTCGCCGACGCCCAGGGCTTCGCTGGGGCGTAAGCCCCGCAGGATGGCGACCAGGGGCAGGGTGTCGAGGGCGTCGCGCCAGCGTGCGTCGAGAGACATCAGATGAGCTTTCCTTGCTGGGCCAGCGCCCACAGTCCGGCGGCGGAGGCTTCGTCACCGTCGATTTCGGTAACGTCGGCAAAGCCGGTATGATTCAATGCACGCTTGTACAGGGTAATCAGCGAACCCGCGCCGATCAGGGTCACAGGACGGATGCCGTGGCGCAGCGACTCGGCGCGGATCTCCGAGCCGATGAGCAGGCCGGAAAGATAGGAGGACAGGCTCTCCGGCTTGATATTACCGAACAGTCCTTCGGTGCGCGCCGAGAAGACCAGCGACAGGAAGGACTTGTCGGCCATGGCGCGATCGACGCCCAAGGTAAAGGCGGCTTCGTCGTCGATGTCGTTTTCCATCAGGTCGCCCAGGATGGAATGGCGCTTCAGGACCTGGAACATTTCGCCGGTCATGTACGAAGAGAAGCCCTGGATGATGCCGTCATGGACGACGGCCCACTTGCAGTGCGTGCCCGGCAGGACGAAGACGCCGTCGCCGTGCTTCTGGCTGAGGCCGAAGATCTGGGTTTCCTCGCCGCGCATGACGTTCTTGATGCCCGGATGGTCGGCGTCGGCGTATAGGCCAGGCACGATCTTGACCTTAAGCTTGTCAGACGGAGCATCGACAATGCCGGCGACGATCTCCCTGGCGCCGGCGGGGCAGGGGACGTAGGGCGCCTCTTTCCAGCCTGTGCGCGAGCCGACCATGCCCGACAAAAGGATCGGGAGGTCCGGGCGGGCGAAGTCTTCCTTCATGACCGATGACAGGGCCTGCTCGAAGCTCAGGACGCCCAGGTTCTTGAGGCCGATATTGGCATTGTGGCGGGCGATGATCTCGCCGTCGGCGCTGAACAGGAACAGACGGAAGTTGGTCGTACCCCAATCGGCGGCGAGCAGGGCGGGCGGTTCAGTCGACATAAGGGTAAAACTCAGTCCGAAAATGGTTTCCAAAGGGCGAAGCGCTTTGGCAAGGGCGACTGCCCGCCCGAGCTTATGCGAGGAGCCTCGCGGCGCTTGAGCGGGCAAAAAGCCCTTAGCCCTTAAACTTCTGCGGTTCAAGGCCGGTGTGCCCACGCAACAATTCATTTGGGATTTCGAAGAATGTACCGCCTTCACGATCGTCTGGAAGGTCGACGGCGGCGGAGGTCACGAAGACGCGGTCGAGGCCTTCACCGGCAAAGCACAGCGAGGTCGTTTGCCTGGCTGGCAGGTCGATATGGAAGTCCTCACGGCCGTTGGCAAGGAAGCGCGTGACGCGGCCGATGCCCCAGTGCGAAATCCACAGTCCGCCCTGGGCGTCGCAGGTCATGCCGTCGGGGCCGCCCATCTCTTCGCTGAATTGCAGGAAGAGGCGCTTGTTGCGGATTTCACCGGCGTCGTCGATATCAAAGACGAAAACCGAGCCGTGACCGGTATCGGTGTGGTAGACGGTTCGGAAGTCCGCGGAGAAGGCCGGGCCGTTGGCGATCATGTATGGGCCATCGACTTCCTGGACGCTGAGGTCGGTGTTCAGGCGATACCAGGCGCCCGAGGTTTTTTCGATTGGCTTGTGCATAGACCCCGCCCAGATGCGGCCGTAGTTGTCGGCTTTGGCGTCGTTCATGCGGTTTTCCGGCTCATGCGGATACGGGTTATGGATATGGCGGATGGTCAGCGGCTCCAGTGTAATCTCGGCGAAGCCACTCATCAGGCCGGCGATGAAACCGCCCTTTTCGCGCTCGATGACCCAACTGATGTGCTCGGGGAAATGCCAGGTCCGTGACGCGCCATCCATATAGTAGGCGTGCAGGTTGTTCGACAGGATATCGACCCAGTAGACGCAGTTGTCGCGCCGCGACCAGGTCGGGCCTTCGCCTAGAATGGCGCCAGGCGCGGAGCGGCGGATGATGTCTGGCATGGCTTCCTCTCGTTTGCTTTTGTCTGTTTTAACCGGCGGTCGTCCGCGTTTTCCAGCGATTATTTTGCCCGATAGACCACGTCAAGAAATTTGTATGACAATTTGTGCGTCCTTCCGTTAGGTCGCAGAATATTTCGTGCGCTATCTTGACGTTCGCGTAAAGTAAGCGCACCTATACGGCTATATGCAAAGCGGCGCGTTATCACGCGAAAGTGGCTGTTGGTCCAATGGCGCTTTTGGCGGACGTGCTTATAAACGGGCTCCAAAAAGCCGGAGGATGTTCTCGCCCATGCCGACCCCAGACAATTCCGCCTACATCTATGACCACGTGCGCACGCCGCGCGGCAAGGGCAAGAAGGATGGCAGCCTGCATCAGTTCACGGCGCTCGA
>CBFGPQ010000008.1:0-51382 GCA_965650705.1 uncultured Asticcacaulis sp.
ACATTGCGTATGTCGGTGACCGCGTCCGCCTGCAGGTAAGCCGCCGGATCCAGGATTTCGTAGAGTAATTGTTCCTTGCAGGTCGCCGGCGTGATCAGGCCGCCTGAGCCGGTCACCTTGGTAATGACGGCCGTGCCGTCGGCGGTGACCTCCGCGATCGGGAAACCGAGGCGCGCCAGGTCAGGCACATCCTTCAGCCCGGGGTCGGCGAAGTATCCGCCTGTAATCTGGCCGGCGCATTCCAAGAGGTGACCTATGACCGTGCCTTGCGCCAGCCGGTCCCAATCGTCGGCCGCCCAGCCAAACCTGTGGATCATGGGCGCCAGGAAAAGCGCCGGATCGCCAACCCGGCCCGTGAGGACAATATCGGCGCCCGCCGCCAGGGCGGCGACAATCCCGTCGGCGCCGGTATAGGCGTTGGCGGATACGAGCGAGCCACGCAAATCCCGCACCTGGCCCGGCCGATCCAGCAAGGCGGCATCGAAATCCAGTTGATCGAGGACATCATCCCCGGTGACGGCCGCCACCTTGAGGCCTGTGATACCAAGACCGCGTGCGATGTCGATTACCGCGTCTGCCGCGCCCAGCGGATTGGCGGCGCCCATATTGGAAATGATGCGCACGCCCCGTTCGCGGCACGGTTTGAGAACCGCCTGCATCCGCTCGATGAGGTAGGGATCGAACCCTGCCTTCGGATTGGCGCGCCGGGCGATCTGCGCCAGGGCAATGGTACGTTCGGCGAGGCATTCGAAGACGAGGTAGTCAAGGTCGCCGCGCTCAGCAAGTTCAACGGCAGGGTCGATGCGGTCGCCGGAGAAGCCGGCGCCGCAGCCGATACGCAAGGCACTCATATCGGGAATAATCCAAAAAGCACTGCCGCAAAGGTCATCAATACCGATGCCGCGAACAGCCAGGGAATAGTGAAGCGCTGATGTGCGCCCAGGTCGATGCCGCTAAGGCCGGCCACCAGAAACGTCGCGGGCGTGAGCGGGCTTACAGGAAAGCCGGTCGTCATCTGGCCGAGCAGGGCGGCCTGGGCGACCTGGACGGGCGGAACGCCGAACGGTTTGGCAACCTCCGCGACCACCGGCAGCACGCCGAAGTAAAACGAATCCGGGTCGAACATCAGGCTGAGCGGCATCGATAGCAAACCAAGGGCGAAGGGAATATGAGATCCTGCGCCGGTAGGGACCAAGGCGACAGCTTCTGTCGCCAGCGCCTTTATCACGCCGGTTCCATTCATCACGCCGGTGAAGGCGCCGGCGGCGAACAGGACGCCCGCCATCAGCAGGGCAGAGCGGGCATGCGCTTCGATCCGCATCCGCTGGTCATCGGCGTTGGGATAGTTGATCAGTAGGGCCAGCACCAGGCCGGTCATGAAGACAACGATCGGCTCGACAAGACCGCTGACCATCACCGCCATGACGGTCAAGGCCAGGACCAGGTTAATCCAGAAGAGGTGCGGGCGGCGGATCAGTGGATCGCCCAAGGGCAGTTGTGGCGTGGACGCGATCTCCGCGCCGGCCAAATGGAGGCCCAAACGCCGTTCTTCGCGCTTGCCAAGCCACCAGGCGGCGGCAAAAACGAAGGTAAGGCCCACGGCCTGAACGGGAATCATCGGATTGAAGATGTCACCGACCGGCAGTCCGAGCGCGGCGGAGGCGCGTATCGTTGGACCAGTCCACGGCAGGAAGTTGACGCCAGCCGCAAGCGATGCGCAGCACGCCAGCACACGCCGATCCATGCGCAGCGCATCGTAGAGCGGAAGCATCGCGGGAATGGTAATGAGGAAACAGACAGCGCCTGATCCATCGAGGTGAATCAGCAGGGCCAGGGCCGCGGTCCCCACGGTAATCCGGGCGGGCTTGTTGCCGACAATCGCGATGATCCGCCGGATGATGGGATCGAGCAGGCCGGCGTCGCTCATGACGCCGAAGAACAGGATGGCAAAGATGAACATGCCGGCGACCGGGGCGATCTTTTCTATGCCCGCGAGGATCAGCTTGCCAGTGCCCAGCCCGTATCCGCATGCCAGGGCCACGCCGATGGCAACAATCACCAGTGCGGCCAGTGACGACACGCGTTGCGTCATTACCATGAGAAGAAGCGCCGCGATCGCGACGAGCCCAATGAAGGCCAGCATGGGTTTATTGTCCCTGTTTATAATATTATGAAGGGACTAAATATTTAAATGTGTTTTATGTCAATAGATGGTGTGGATTTATATTTAAACTACTTCCGTGAATACTTATTATGTTTTTTTATAGATCTATAAAGATAACAAATCAGGTGGCCGGGATGTGTTATTTCGGCGCTGCCGTGGTTCCCCGGATGACCAGGCTGAAGTCGAGTTTCTGAACCTCCTTGGTCTTGACGGCCAGGTCGCCGCCGAGGCTCTTGACGACGGAATCCATCGCGGTTTCGCCCATGTCCGCAATCGGCTGGCGAATGGTGGTCAGTGGCGGCCAGACAGTTTCCGCGCCAGGGCTGTCATCGAAGCCGACGATGGACATATCGTTGGGTATGTTGAGCCCGTACTTCGCCGCGGCGGTCATCAGGCCGAAGGCAATCATGTCGTTCCCGGCGAATATGGCGGTTGGCCGGTTCTTGGAAGACATAATGGCTTCACCAGTCGCAATCGCGCCCTTGGGGGTGGCCGCATCCACTTCCTTCAAGGGGTAGGGCGGCACCAGGTTCTTGTCGCGGAAGTAGCGCGTGTAGCCCTGGTAGCGATCCTCGCTCGCGCCGGTCTCCCTGAACCCGACATACAGGATATCCCGATGGCCCAATTGCCATAGATGGTCGATGGCTTCGTAAGCGGCCTGGCTGTCGTTCATGAAGACATAGGATGATCGCTCCAACTGCAGCCGTGGGGCAATCCGGACATAGGGGATTTTGAGTTCGTCCAGCATGTCGAGAATGGCGGGATCGTCGCACATTGGCGGCGGAACGATGACCGCGTCGAAGCGCGAGGTGCTCAGGCGCTTCAGGACTGTGGGGCGGTCCTCACGCTCATAGCCTCGCATAGGCTCCATGATCATATGGTAGCCATGGCGGCGGGCGGCCCGCATGACGCCGGTTTGCAGGGCGCTATAGTAGTAGTGGATTTCGTCGCTGTAAATCATGAGCCCGACCAGATAGCTGCGCGAGCCGGGCAGGGCGCGGGCCGCGGCGTTCGGCTTGAAGCCGTGCGCGTCTATGATCGCCTGAATGCGGGCCCGCGTTGCGGGGCTTACGCCATGCTCGTGATTGAGAACGCGCGAAACGCTCTTGATGGAAACTTCCGCTTCACGTGCAATATCAACAATCGTCAGGTTTTTCATGGGTCTCGGAGGGTGTTCGGAAGTCGCCCCCCGAGACTTAATCCGTTCGTGCTCAGAATAAAAGGTTTTCAGCCTACGGCTCGCGCGTGGATGCGGCTAGGGTGGCTGAGCCTTTGACGCCAGCATCCTCGGCGTTGCGGGCGACGGATACACTGTATTGTCCGGCCGCCTGGACCCATTTGTGGGTGGTCTCATCGAACCGCGACAGCAGGCGCGGATCGGCGGTCACGGTTACCGTCTTGCTCTCGCCCGGCGCCAGCGACACCTTGGAGAAGCCGATCAAACGCTTGGTCGCACCGGCCGGCAGCTGGTCGAGATATACCTGCGGCGCGTCCTTGCCTGCCAACTTGCCGGTGTTGGTTACCTTGAAACTGACCGTCAGGGTCTTGCCGCCGGTCACCTTCACATCGGAATAGGCGAATTGCGTATAGGACAGGCCGTGACCGAACGGGAACAGGGCCTTCTGCTTGAGTGCCGCGAACCGCCGGTATCCGACATCGGCACCCTCGTCATAACGGACATCGAAGACCTGGCCATCGGGGAGGCCGAGGCCGGGCATGACGCTGCGCGGATATTGATCGATGGAGAGCGGGAAGGTGACGGGCAGGCGGCCCGACGGATTGACCGCGCCGGTCAGCACCTCGGCAATCGCCTCGCCACCTTTCTGCCCGGAATACCAGGCTTCGATTACAGCCGGCGTCTTTGAAAGCCAGGGCATGGTCACGGCGCCGCCGGTTTGGAGGACCACAACCGTGCGCGCATTCGCGTCCGCGAGAGCGCTGATGAGCGCGTCCTGCCCGTCCGGCAGGCTGAGATCGGGAGCGTCGTCGCCCTCGGCCATCCACTGGTTGCCGAACACGATTACCAGGTCGGCTTCCTTGGCCTTGCGTACGGCCTCCGCCGGATACCGGCCCGTGTCGAACCGGATGTTCACGTTTGGCAGGCGATCCTTCAGGGCTTTCACGGGGGAGGAAGGGTGAAAATTCATGCGATTGAAGGCCGCCATCATGCCTTCGCCGCCAACCGGGATGGCCAGTTGGCCGGCGTCGGACGTGACCTGCGACGAGCCGCCGCCCGAGAGCACGCCGGCATCGGCGCGACCTCCGACAATGAGAATATTTTTGGCGGTCGCGGCCAGGGGCAGCAGATTGCCTTCATTCTTCAGTAGGACGATCCCCTCGGCCGCCGCCTGACGCGACACCTCGGCGTTGGCTGCACGGTCAACCGTGACCGGCGCGGGCGAGTCGAACAGTCCGGCGGCAAACATCGAACGCAGGATCCGGCGCGACATGTCCGACAGGCGGGCCGCCGGTACTTCGCCGCTGGCGATGGCCGCTTTTAGCGGCTCGCCGAACCAGACCTGCTTGTCCAGTTGTTCGCCGGATTGCTGGTCGAGGCCCTTCATGGCGAAGTCCGTGGATTTCACGGCGCCCCAGTCGGACATGACATAGCCCTTATAACCCCAATCCCTTTTCAGGACGTTGTTCAAAAGGTGGTCGTTGCCGCAGGCATAGGCGCCATTGACCAGGTTATATGCGCACATCACCGAGCCGGGCTGGCCGACTTCGAGGGCAATCTGAAAGGCGAGCAGGTCCGATTCGCGCATGGCGGATTCGGAAATGACGCTGTTGGCGAAGTTCCGGCCCGTTTCCTGGTCGTTGATCGCGAAATGCTTCATGGTCGAGATGATGTTCTGGCTTTGAATGCCCTTGATCGCCGAACCGGCGATCATGCCCGCCAAAAGGGGGTCTTCGCCGGTATATTCAAAATTGCGGCCGCCGCGCGGGTCGCGCGCGAGGTTGACGCCGCCGGCCAGCTGCACATTGATGCCGCGTGAGCGGGCTTCTTCGCCGACCACCACTCCGCCTTTGAAGGCAAGGTCGGTGTTGAAGGTTGCGGCCAGCAGCAGGCTCGACGGCAGGGCGGTCGCGGTATCGCCGGGTCGCACATTGCCCGGATTGGTCACGCCCAGGGATGCGTCGCTTTGCTGCTGCGCGGGTATGCCCAGCCGCGCAATGCCCGGAATGAAGCCGGCCGACCCGATCGCGCCCTCCGGCAACTTCATGCCGGGGAAGAAGATCATGGCCATGGGACCGTGGACCAGGCTCAGGCGCTCATCCGGCGTCAATGCCTTTTCCAGCATTGCCGCGCGCTGATCCGCGCTCAGGGATTTATCCTGCCATGGAGCCGTCTCGGCCGCGCTGGCGCCAAAAGGCAGGGCGAGGGCAACGAGTAGGGCTGCCGTTGAGGCGGCTCTCGAGAGTTTGGCGGCAATGGAAGAGGTCGGTTTCATGGAGCATCCCTGAGACATATGCCGTTCGACGACCAGGCCGTGCGCCGACATTATTGATTGAAAAAATGCGCGCCCCAAGGTGAGGGACACGCAACATTGCGAACCGGAAGAGAGCCGGTCGCGGATGTTGCCAGTTGAGTTTTAGAAAGGCGTCTTTCAACTCCATTTAGACAACGTTGTCGTAGTATTGGTGAATTTTCATCCGAGTCAAGGTGGTATCGTACGCCGAGCGGAACAGCGGGTAGGGCGTAAAGGAGTGCGCAGCCTATCATCCATCAAAGTTTATGTGTTGCGCAGACGCCACGGTTGCTCGTTGAAATGAACGGCCGGGGTGAGGCGGTGCCGCTGATTGTCATTAAGATTTTTTATAAGACGATCAAAAAATAATATGATTTACAAGGAGTTTCCGGAAGGAATGTATATTTTATGTATTGATTATATTGAATAACATGCGTCGTCTGTCGACGCGGGTCAGTGCCGTTGGCACTCGTTGCAGGCCGTCAATCGCCCCGTCACATCTGATCATCTCTTGGGCGAAACGCAGGCGCCCGCGAATTTGGACCCGGAGTTTACGTTGACAACGTTTTCTCTTTTTATCAGTCTGGGGGAGAGACAGCCAAGGGTAAGCGGCACCATCTCGGCTCCCTTGCTCAAAATGAAACGATAAATGGCCGAACGCCACGGGAAGGAAGCATATGAGTCAACAGAACTGCGTGTCGAATTGTATCGCCGTCTAGTCGCGTGAGGCAGCGCGTCCTTGGGTTCGCTGGGCACGTTTTACCAGGGGTGACTTCAGCCTGTACCTGATCCAAGCCCTCCAAGCCGGACAAATATCAACAGTTATAATGAGATCCGCCAAAGGATCAGAAGAGGAAAGCATGCGTTCAAAGTCCATCTCGTCCATCAGTCGTCAGATTTTGATGGTTGTTGCCGCCGCCGGCCTGTCGGCACTTGCCCTGCCAGCCGCTGCTGCGCCGCAACCTGTCAAGATCGTGACCGGCCAGGTCCAGGGCGTCGTGGCCGATGGCGTCGAGTCCTTCAAGGGCATTCCGTTCGCAGCGCCTCCTCTCGGTGACCTGCGCTGGCGCGCCCCGCAACCGGCAGCCAAATGGTCTGGGGTGAAAGTGGCCGACACCTACGGGCATGACTGCATGCAGACCCCGTTCGGCGGCGATGCCGCGCCCTTGGGTACCACGCCGGCGGAAGACTGCCTGGTGGTCAATGTCTGGCGTCCGGAGGGCGTGGCCAAGGACGCCAAGTTGCCGGTCATCTTCTGGATCTATGGCGGCGGCTTCGTCAACGGCGGGTCTTCGCCGTCGGTCTATGACGGCTCGTCCTTCGCCAAAAAGGGCGTCATCATGGTCAGCGCCAATTACCGGCTGGGCCGCTTCGGCTTCTTTGGCTTCCCGGAACTGACCAAGCAAAACAAGGACAATGGCCTGCTCGGCAACTACGGTTACATGGACCAGATCGCCGCCCTGAAATGGGTCCAGGCCAATATCGCGGCCTTCGGTGGCGATCCCGCCAATGTGACGATCTTCGGTGAATCCGCCGGCGGTGGCTCGGTCCACATGCTTATGACCAGCACGCAGGCGAAGGGCCTGTTCGCCAAGGCGATCGTGCAGTCGGGCGGTGGCCGTGGCAATCTAATGGGCAATCGGGAACTGAGGACAGATAAGCCGAATATGCCGTCGTCGGAAACGCTCGGCGTCAATCTCGCCAAAAAGCATGGCATTCAGGGTACGGGTGCCGAGGCCCTTGCGGCATTGCGCAAGCTTTCGGCCGAGCAGATTAATGACGGCCTCGGCATGATGACCATGCAAAACGCCGCCAATACCTATGGCGGGCCGATGGTCGATGGCGTCATCGTCACCGAAGCCCCGCAAAGCGCCTACGAAACCGGCCGTCAGGCCAAGGTGCCGTTCATGATCGGCGCCACGTCGGCCGATATCGGCTTCGGGTTCGCGCCGTCCAAGGAAGCAGCGTTTGCGGCCTTCGGTGCCTTTGCCGCCCAGGCCAAGGCCGCTTACGATCCGGATGGTTCCAAATCCCTTCAGGAAATCAACACCCAGATCGCCATGGACAGGATGATGGTGGAGCCGTCACGCTTTGTCGCCGCCACGATCGCCAAGCAGGGTATTCCAGCCTACGAATTCCGTTTCGGTTACGTTGCGGATTCGATGAAGGACGAGTGGAAGACAGGCACGCCTCATGCCACGGAAATTCCCTATGTCATGAACACAGTGAAGGCCAAGTACGGGGACAAGCTGACGGCGAAGGACGCCCGGATCGCAGATCAAACCAACAGCTACTGGGCCAATTTCGCCAAGACCGGCAATCCGAACGGCGAGGGCCTGCCCGAATGGCCGCAATATGATCCCAAGGCCGACGTGCTGATGATCTTTACCCCGGAAGGCGTTCCGGTGGCGCAAGCTGACCCGTGGAAGGCCCGTATGGATGTGACCGCCGCCGCTGCTGATCTGCCGCCCGCGCCGCCGCCCGCCACGAAGACGGCGAGCGGACATTATGCCAGCAAGATCACGCCGCTTGGCGACATGCTCGATGACCCGGCCGCCAAGGCCGTACTCAACAAGTATATTCCGGACGTGATCAACAGTCCGAATATCGGCATGGGCCGCGGACTGACGCTGTCGGCACTCCAGCAGTACATCCCGACGCTGACGGACGAGCTGCTGGCCAAGATCGACGCCGATCTGGCTGCCTTGCCGGCCAAGAAATAACCCTGCCGGCTCCCTGGCGCCTGAGCCAGGGAGCCGTCTGTCTCAGAACGCGATCGGTTGCCCCGGCCGGCGTACAGGCCGTGCATGCTGTCCTAAGCACTCGCTGGGGCGCGTGAACAAGGACCGATCGACATTCTCTGGCCGGCCTCGCGGCGATTCATCCCCGAAGGTCTCGATCGGATCTATTTTTACTTGCAGGAATCCAAATGTCATTTTTGAAGCGCTCACTCGTTGCGACGGCCGCCATCGGCGCTGTCCTCTTCGTCTCCGGTCCGGCCGCCGCCCAGTTCGCGCCGCCAGCCCCACCGCCGCCGCCAAAAGAAACGCCGTGGAAAAACACCGGCCTGGACGCGGCTACGCGGGCCGACCTTCTGTTGAAGGAGATGTTGCCGAACGAAAAACTGACCCTGCTCATGGGCCACTTCGGCACGAACGCAGAGTGGATGAACTTTCGCGGTGATATTCCGGGCCTTGCCTGGAAGATGCCGGCAGAGGCCCGCCCGCAATCGGCCGGATTTGTCTTTGGCGTGCCGCGCCTTGGTATCCCTAATCAATGGCAGGCGGATGCGGGCATTGGTGTCGCTTCACAGGCCGGGCCGAACCCGCGCCTGCGCACTGCCCTGCCATCGGGTATGGCCACGGCCGCGACATGGGACCGCAACATAGCCTTCGCCGGCGGCGCGATGATCGGCCGCGAGGCGCGCTTGTCAGGCTTCAATGTGCAACTGGCCGGCAGCGTCAACCTTGTGCGTGAACCGCGCAACGGCCGCAATTTCGAATACGCCGGTGAAGATCCGCTGCTGGCCGGCGTCATGGCGGGCGAGCAGATACGGGGCATTCAGTCGAACCATATCATCTCCACCGTGAAGCACTTTGCGTTCAACGACCAGGAAACCCATCGCAACTCTGCGTCTGCAAATATATCTGACAAGAACGGCCGCGAATCCGACTTGCTGGCCTTCCAGTACGCCATCGAGATCGGCAAGCCCGCTGCGGTGATGTGCGCCTATAACCGCGTCAATGGCGTCTACGCCTGTGAAAACGATTATCTCCTGAACGAGGTCCTGAAAAACGACTGGGGGTTCAAAGGCTTCGTCATGTCGGACTGGGGCGCGACGCACTCGACCATCCCCGCCGCCAATGCGGGTCTCGATCAGCAATCGGGCTATCCGTTCGACAAGGCCCCGTACTTCGCCGGCGCACTGGCCGATGCCGTCGCCTCAGGGCAGGTGACGGAAGCCAGGCTGGACGATATGGTGCGCCGCGTCCTGTGGGCCATGTTCTCGACCGGCGTCTTCGATAATGCCGTCGATGTCAAAGACGATCAGATCGACTTCACGGCAAACGGCAAGGTCTCCCAGGCCGATGCCGAGGCCGGCATGGTGCTCCTGAAAAACGACGGCATTCTGCCTTTGGCCTCCAGCGCCAGGAAGATCGTTGTGCTGGGCGGCCACGCCGACCGTGGCGTCATTTCGGGCGGCGGATCGTCCCAGGTCTATGGCAGGGGCGGCAACCCGGTGGCGGACCTTGATCTGGGACCCAAATTCTTCCCCGGTCCCGTGACCTACTATCCGGATTCACCGGTGGCCGCGCTCAAACGCCTGACCAAGGCCGAAGTCGTCTATGACGATGGAAAAGATCCGCAAGCGGCGGCGGAACTGGCGAAATCGGCCGACGTCGTCATCGTGTTCGGCACCCAGTGGACGGCTGAGGCGGTGGACGCAGCTATGTCCCTGGACCAGAACGGCGACGCTCTGATCGAGACCGTGGCGTCGGCAAACAAAAATACGGTGGTCGTGCTGGAGACCGGTGGTCCGGTCCTTATGCCGTGGCTCTCAAAGACCCGCGCCGTACTAGAGGCCTGGTACCCGGGCAGCCAGGGAGGCACCGCCATCGCGCGTGTGCTGACCGGTGCCGTTTCGCCTTCGGGCCGTCTTCCGGTAACCTTTCCCGCGTCGCTCGACCAGTTGCCGCGGCCTGTGCTCGACGGGCTGGGCAAGCCCGACAAGCCCATCACGCAAATCAATTATGACATCGAGGGCGCCGCCGTCGGCTACAAGTGGTTCGACAAGCAAAAGCTGCGACCGCTGTTCGCGTTCGGACACGGACTGACCTATTCCAGTTTCGCCTACAGAAACCTGAAGGCTGACGTGCGCGATGGCGATCTTTCGCTTAGCCTTGTCGTGTCGAACACCGGCAAGCGCGAGGCGGCGGATGTTCCGCAAATCTATGTCACGGCGCCCCAGGGCGCGGGTTGGGAAGCGCCAAAACGCCTGGTGGGTTGGGACAAGGTCTCTTTGAGGCCAGGCCAGGCGAAGACCGTAACGGTATCCGTCGATCCGAGGACCCTGTCGACCTACGATCCGGCAACCAAGACGTGGCAGTTGAAGGCGGGAACCTATAGCGTGGCTGCCGGTTCTGCTGCAGATAGCCTTGGCAAGGGGATCGAAATAACGCTTTCGGCCGCCACGTTCGACATTCACGGCCAAAAAGTGAAGGGCAAATAGAGACCGGCTTATAGAAGAAGGGGGCGGTAAAATGGCGGTTATCGCCGCCCACGTTTTAGGCCCTCGATATTCGTATCTAACGGATGTCGAGGGCCGCTGCCGCACCTCAGACCAGCTGTAGAGCCTGCGCTCTGATCGGATGCCGAGGCAATAGCCCACCAGCAGCATCCGGATCATCAGTTCCGGATCGATCGATGGCCGGCCCGTATCGCTGTAAAAGGGACGAAGGTGCTCGCGGATGCCGGATAAGTCCACGACCTGTCGATCGACCGGATCAAATGGTCGGAAGGGACATGGCGTTCGAGGTCGAATGCGTAAAACAAGGCTCCCCGCATTGCTGTCCGTTCGCCCATCATGACCGCATCTCCTTGCTGACCAAGGAAATGAATCAGCACTTCAGCAAGACCGCAATGCGGACTTTTTCAACGATATCGGCGTTCTGCGGACTATTCCCGTTCGGTCAGCGTATAGTTGGTGCCCCTGTCGCGTATATGGTCGGTGATGACCGCGATCATACGCGCGCGTGTCAGGTCGGCACGGCTGATGTCCGCGTGGCAAAGGTTCGCACCGGTCAGGTCGCTGCGGATCAGCCGTCCGCCGCCGAGGTCGAGCGGGCCAAGATTGGCGCCTTCGAGGCAAGCATTGTTCAGCTTGGCGCCTTGCAGGCGCGCGCCGCGCAGGTCTGCCCCCTTGAGATTACAGCGGCGCAGATCGGCATTGACGAGATTGGCGCCCTGAAGTTCGATGCCGCTTAAGTCCATGCCGAAGAAGACGGCCTCGGAAGCGTCCAGCGTCGACAGGCTGCGGTCCCTCATGACCTTGACCAAGCGGAAATCGACGCCGGCAAAGCTGTGGCGCGCGCCCGAGGCCCCGCCGGTTTTCACCCACTGTTCGTGTTCGGTAAGGAGCTGGTCCAATGGCTGGTCGTCGATAAAGACGGCGACCGGCGCTTCCAGCATGTCGGCGGTGTCGGCCTCTCTCAGATTGCAGCCGCTGGTCGTCGTATCGACCATGATGGCCCCGCGCATGGTCGCGCCCGTCACATCGGCGCCCGACAGGTCCGCGCCGTTGATCATGGCGCCGTTGAGATTGGCCTTGCGCAACTTGGCCTGGCTCATGACCGCACCGGACAGGTTGGCATCGCTGAAGTCTGTCGAGACCGCCAGGGCGCCGTTCATGCGCGCGCCCGACAGGTCGGCGCCGGAGAGGATAGCGTAGTCGAGCTCGCCCGGCCGCTTTTCGTGCTTCATCAGGCGCAGGCCCTGCTTGTCGTCCTTGAAGGCGATCTGGCCTTCGCGCAGGTCGGCGCCGATGAGCGAGGCGGCCGACAGATTGGCCCCGCGCAGGCAGGCGCCGCGCAGGTCGGCGCGATCGAGGCGGGCGAAGCGCAGGTCGGCATTACGCAGGTCACAGCCGAACATGTTGGCGCGCATGAAGAGCGAGTCGCGCAGACTGGCGCCGTAAAGGCGCGCGCCGGTCAGGTTGGCGTCGCTGAGGTCGACGCCCTCCAGCTTCATTTCGGTCAGGTCGATATAGGACAGGTTGGCGATCCGCCCGCCAGGACGGTTCGCCTTGAAGAGCGCGTGCTGCTCCAGGATGTGGCGCAGCGACGCCGGGTCGATCATCTGGAGCGTCGCGGCGGTCGTTGAGGTCGGAGCGGGCATTGGGGCTGATCGCGCTGGGGCAAATGCCTTCAGGCATCCGCGAGTCGGTTACGAACGCAATAACTGAGTGGTATCGGTGTCTAAATTAACCGTGATCACATGCAAGCGTTTTCCGCGGGTGCGAAGGCGGTGCGGCAAATCGCCGCTGCGGGCATGTTTCTTACTCCTGGCTGCACGCCTGACACAGGCCGCGTGCTTCCATGGTGATGTGCGAAACCTTGAAGCCGGCCGTTTGCGCGGTGGCTTCGATGTCGGCCACGTTCGGAATGGCGATCTCGACGCTGCGTCCGCAGCAGTCGCATAACAGGAACCCGGCCGTATGCTTGTGGTCATGTGCGCCGCAGGCGACGAAGGCGTTCAGGCTTTCGATGCGGTGGATCAGCCCCATCTGCTCCAGGAAAGTGAGCGCGCGATAGACGGTCGGCGGCTTGGCCGCGCCGTCCGGATGGAAGCGGTCGATAACGTCATAAGCCTTGATCGGCCCACCGGCATCGAGGACCAGTTCATAGGTCCTAAGTCGCGCCGAGGTCATGCGCTCGCCGGCATCGGCGCACAGGGCCTCCGCCTCCGCCAGCCGCGCGGGCGTGTCGGAGGGGCGATGATGGTCGTGGTCGTGATGGGCACAGGCGTGACTCATGCCCCCAAGGTAAGGCGCGTTACGGCTTTTCGCAACAGCGGTTTATTTCGCCTCTGGTGTAATAATATATCGGTTGGGCTTGACGGGCGTTATATTATTACATAACAAATCGTCATCACTTTTCCGTCAGGGATTTTGTCATGTCGCGTCCGTCTCCTTCCGCCTCGATTATCGCATTGTCCGCCGCGCTTGCCGCATGCCCGGTCATGGCCACCGCCCAGACTGCAAACACGTCGCCAAGCGGTGAGGAGGTGGTCATCACCGGGCGCGGCTATGCGGTGCAAAAGGACGCGGTCATGTCCAGCGTCGATGTGCTGAGCCGCGCCGAGATCGCCGAGAAGCCGGCGCAGGGCCTGGGTGACATGCTGGCCTACCTTCCGGGTATCCGCTCGACCAGCTTCGCTCCGGGCGCCAGCCGTCCGGTCATCCGCGGCCTGGAGGGCTTTCGCGTTCTGGTCCTGAACAACGGCATGGGGGCGGTTGACGCATCGGCGCTGTCGCCCGACCACGCCGTGGCGACCGAGCCCCTGGAAGCGCGCCGTATCGAGGTCCTGCGCGGTCCGTCGGCCCTGATATATGGTGGCAACGCCATCGGCGGCATCGTCAACATCATCGACGACCGTATTCCTTCGACCCCCGCGGCCAATGGCTTCGAAGGCCGGGTAACGGCGCAGGCGTCGAGCGTCGATGACGGCAAGCAGTTGGGTTTTGGCGGCAAGGCGGGCAAGGGGCCACTGGTTTTCGCCTTCGATTACGCGAAACGCCAGAGCGAAGACTATGACACGCCCGTGGGCCCGGAGTCGCGCTACCTGACCGATCTGGAAGGCGAAGAGCCGGATACGCGCGGCGTTCAGGAAAACTCGGCGACCGACCTTGAAAGCTACGGCGCCGGCTTGTCCTGGATTGGCGATTTCGGTTTCGCGGGCTTAAGCGTCAAACAGACCGACACCCACTATGGCGTGCCTGGGCATTCCCATGAGCACGAAGAGGGCGGGGAAGAAGAGGGGCCGGTGTCGATCGGCCTCGAACAGACTCGCTACGATTTCCGCTCGGACATCAAGCTCGCCCTTGCCGGCTTCAATCGCCTGACCTTTGACGCCGGCTACAGCGACTACGCGCACACCGAGTTCGAGGGCGAGGAGACGGGCACGCGCTTCCTGTCGGACGGCGGCGAATACCGTCTGACCCTGGTGCGCGATGGCGTGGGCAAGGTCAGTGGCACGGTCGGTATTACGGGGCTCGACCGAAATTTCCAAGCCATCGGCAACGAAGCCTTCGTGCCATCGACTGAGACGCGCCAGACGGGTGTGTTTACGCAGTATCGTTACGACAGCGGCAACTGGGGCATTGAAGGGGGGGCGCGTATCGACCGGACCGAACTGACCTCGGACGATTTTTCGCGCGATTTCGACACCCTGTCGGCGTCGCTGGGTGCTTTCTATCGACCCTCGCACCATGCCTTTGCCGGCGTCAGCCTGACGCGATCGGAGCGGGCGCCGTCGGACGCTGAACTGCTGGCGGACGGGCCGCACGTCGCCACGGCGCAGTTCGTCGTCGGCAATCCGGACTTCGACACCGAAGTTGGGCAGTCGCTAGAATTCACCGGCCACCTGATGGTCGATGAGCATAACCGCTTCCAGATCGACGCCCATATCTACGCCAGCCGCTTCGACAACTTCATCGACCTTCAGCCAACCGGCGCGGAAGAGGACGGCATGCCGGTCTTCCAGTACGTTCAGACCGATGCCGATATCTGGGGCGTGGAACTGGAGGCCGACACAAGGCTGTTTGAATGGCGCAGACAGGTCGTCAGCCTGAACCTGGCGTACGACTACGTGCGTGGATCGTCGGACCTGGGACCGATCGCGCGTATCCCGCCGCAGTCGCTGACGGCGCGGCTGGAAAGCGCCGGTGACGCCTGGCGCAGTCACGTCGAGGTCCGCGCGGTGGCGGCGCGTGACGACCGGCTGGCGGAGATGGAGACACCGACCGAAGGCTATACCATGGTCAACCTGTTTACGTCGTACCGGATCAAGCCGGGCCTCAATCTGTTCGCTGAGGTGCGCAACGCCACCGACGCGGAAATTCGGGAAGCGACTTCGGCGACCAAGGATATCGTCGTCGGAGCCGGGCGGTCGCTGCGGGTGGGTGTGAACTACAGTTTCTAGGTTTCGCGGCTCAAGTGCATCCAGCTTCAGCTTCGGCAAGCCTGACCACGCGCCGCTTGAGCGCATAAAAAGGCGAGGGCGGCTTGGCGACCTCGCTAATTCCGTTACGTGACTTGCCCACGTCAGATGCTTGCGGTAGAAGCGAAGCTCGTTTTTTCTAACTCCTCTCGAAGTACAATGGCACAAGAACAGAACAACGACGCAACGCTGACTGGAAACGTCCTCTTCTACCAGAACCCGGAACCGCTCAGCCCGGACACGCACGGCACCATGGGCATCAGTGCGACGGCCACGCCGCACGCCTTCGTCGCCGAAACCAACGTCGTTCCGCTGACGGTCGCCGAATTCCCGGCCGCGTCGCTGAGCTATCCGATCGTCTTCATCGGTGAAAACTACATGCCGGTCGCGGCCATGGGCCTGTCGGCCGGCCAGAACGTGTTTGTGTCGGCCGAAGGCGTCTTCAAGCCCGATGCTTACCTGCCGGCATTCGCGCGCCGCTATCCTTTCGTCTTCGCCAACGATGAGCGCGAAGAGCGCATGATCCTGTGCGTTGACACCAACGCGCCGATGGTGTCGCGTTCCAACCCGGACGTGCCCTTCTTCGAAAACGGCAAGGCGACGCCGTTCGTCGAAAACGCCATGCAGTTCTGCACCGACTTCGAAACCGAGCGCCGCCGCACCGAAAGCTTCGTTGGTCTGCTGCGCGAACTGAACCTGCTGTCGCCGCGCGAAACCCTGTACCGCCCGCAAAATCCGGACGGCACGCCGGGCGAGCCGCAAAAGATCGCCGAATATTTCGCGGTGGACGAAAAGGTCCTCAACGAACTGTCGGGCGAAAAGCTGGTCGAGCTGCGCAACAACGGCGCCCTGACCCACATCTACGCCCACCTGAACTCGCTGCTGGCCTGGGACAAGCTGATCGCCATGACGATCGAGCGCAACGCCGCCGCTCAGCCGGTCCAGTAAGTCTGCGAAATAAGAATACCGTTAAAGGCTCCGGCGCTGTCGGAGCCTTTTTCGTTGCGCCATTGTGGCCAAATCAGGGCAGGGGTTTGTGTGTTCATCCGCACACCCCGTGTCGGATTTCCTAAGAGGATTAGCGAAACGATTGACCGCGAACGGCATTTTTGCTTTTTAGGACGTTCAACTGACGGGCGAGATTTGTCGTGCTGGATTTGTAAAATTCGCCTTTATTTCAACATATAGATTGTTAAAATCGCATAAAATTCCTGTAAAGATGCAAGATCGCAAAGCGACGCATTGTTGAGTGGGCTTCAGGAAAATCACTGTCATTGAGCAGGTTGCGAACGGTCGCAGACTATACGTGATCTCGCCTTGTACTTAGCCGCTTTAAACATAGTAGATCTTAATGCGTAAAACTGTACTGTCCGCTCTTCTGATGTGTCTTGTCTTTGTGCTTGGTTCGGTTGGGATGGCAAATGTCGCCACGGCCAAGCCGGCCATCGGGACGGTCGGCCCGGCCAGCCGCGATGAAGCCCTCATTAAATCCTACTTCGACCTGATGCAGTACCGCGGTCTCAAGCGGTATCGCTTCAATGCCAACCTGACGGCCGACACCGACCCCTACCGGGTAGGGATGGTTCAGATGATGCAGAGGCAGGCCAAATCCCACGGTATTACTCTGCGGCCGTTGCTTATCTTTCCATTCGCCTTTGGTGACCGTACAGACTACGGCAAATATCCAAAGGGCGACGCAAATGCCCTGTACCGCCAAGGCTATGACCGCACCTATGCCTTCGCCAACGCCTTCAAGTACGAGATCACCGACTACGAACTCGGCAACGAGCTGAATGTCCTCGTCAAGAACGCTAGCGGACAGTCGCTTTGGGGCAAGGGCTGGACCGCCGCGGAATTCAATACGCCGCTCATGAACGACTGGGCGATCGTGTTGAAAGGCGCATCGGACGCGATCGATAAAATCAATGCCGACAACGGCCTGAAGCTGCGCAGGACTCTGAACACAACCTCGACCCATTTTGGGTTTCTCGACTTCATGGCGTCCAAGGGTGTGAAGTACGAGGTCATTTCGTACCACTACTACGAACGTCTCGGCACCAATCCCAACAACTACTGGGGTACGTTTAACCTGTTCCAGAAACTGGCGACGTACAAGCGACCGGTCCAGTTCAACGAGGTCAACTGCGGTGAGATCTACGACCCGGCCTACCAGAACACCTGGTCAGGAACGCTTGTCGAAAGCTGCAACAAGAGCCTGAACAACACCCTGAACTACCTGACGAACCAGACCTATGTGACGATCGAGGATATCGACATTTACGAGTTGCTGGACCGTCCCGAAAAAGGCGGCTTCGAAGCCAAGTTCGGCATGCATTACGACATGCGGGCATGGAAGATGGGTATGCTGACGGCGGCCTATTATGCCGGCGGCACGCTGTCGGCAACCGAGCGCGGCTATATCACGCGCCGCGGCTTCCCCGCGATCCAGAAGTAGTCCAGAAACAGGTCGGTAAGGGCTGGTTACTCGGTCGGTGCCAGCGGATTGCGCTGGAACACCGAGCGCGTCAGGCAGGAAAAGACCAGCCGTCCGGCTTCGTCGAGGACGTCGTGCTGGGCGATGACCACACCCTTGGTGTCGCCGACGGCGTCCTTGCCCATAATGGTCAGGCGGCATTTCAGCAGTTCGCCCGCCGGCGGATTGCGCATCCAGCGCAAGGCGTCGACCGCCAGACGCTTGGTCTGGGGCCAGCTGGCTGCTGCTTCGCTTTCCAGCTTCGACCAAAAGGTGAAGATGAGCGAGTCGGGCAGGCCGTCTTCCGGCTTCCAGGTCGGGGCATAGGTCTTGCAGAAGCTCTTCAGGTCTTCCTCAGAAACCACGCCGGCGCCGATCGAGGCGACCTGGCCAATCCACAAATCGTCAAAGGCGGCGGGCATGCGCGAAGTCCAATCCGAAGGCCACGAAAGGGCGGTGGGGCAACAGGCTCTCTTAGACCGAGTTGACGTCAAGAGCAACCTTCGCGGGAAGGCGCGTTCGCCTGCCCTGAAACGGGACATAAGGCCTGCCCTCGTACGAGAGCGGCAGCTTCACCTGGCCGTGGAAAAAATAGCTTCCGGAGCGCCGCGCGGGGACGTGCGGCGGTTGATTCTTGGCCTGCCTTATGGTTCTGTCGAACGGGGCGATTGCGGAACGGCTATGAGTAACGACACCATCAACGTAATCGAGGACGAGCCCTACGAAGGCCTCTATCGCGGCGCCGTTTCGACCTATTCGCAGGCGCGCGATCACCTTCCCGACCGGTTCGATCTGGCCGACATCCTGCGTTCGACGCGGGAAGCGCGCGGCTGGTCGCTGGAGCTGGTGGCGGAAATGACCCGCGTGCGCCAAAGCTATCTCGAGGCGCTGGAGCAGGCGGCCTATGACGTGCTGCCGCCGCGCGCCTTCGCCATTGGTTACGTCAAGGCCTATGCCAAGGCGCTGGGGCTCGACGAAGAAACCCTGGCCGATATGTTCAAGCGCGACGTGACGGATGCGAACACCCGCCTGCAGGCGCCGTCCGGGGCCTCGCTTGACGACGTCAAGCCGAACTATCGCCTCTATCTGACGGCCGCCCTGTGCCTCGTCACCGCCGTCGTCGTGTGGAACATCTTCCAGCGCAAGCCGATTGATTTCAGCAAGCATAACGAAGCCGTCTTCGCCAACCAGGCCTGGTCGATGGGCGTACCGATGATCCGTGACGGTGTCGTCTACGTTACCAAGTCGCAGCCCGCGCCGCTGGACCAGGATGTGCCGCCGCCCTACGTCACGCCAGGGCTGGAACAAGGTTTTTCGTCGATGATGTCCGCACGCAACCAGGCCAGTGCCGCGCCCGTGCCGGTCGAGGACGTGCTGCGGGCACGCAAGGCGTTCAATCCGCGCGGCGCCATCTATGGCGCACAGCCTGACAATTCAGCCGTCACCATCCAGGCCAAGAAAAGTGTCCTGCTGGTTGTCCACGACGGCAAGAACGGTGTCGTCCACTTCGTCCAGCAACTGGGCGCGGGCGAATCCTATCGCGTGCCGCTCAACGACCTTCAGGCGGCTCTCGTCGACGTCACCGACGTCTCGGCCATCGAAGTCTATCACAACGGCGAATATGCGGGGATGATGGACGCCAATGTCATGCCGGTCGCCAAGCTGAATGCCCGCGCGGCCCAGATGGCGGCTCAGCTCGATGCCCAGTCGGTGACGCAGGGCGCCGTCAGCACCGTTTATCGCGCCGCCGCGCCCGCGCCGCAGAAGCCGGTGGCCGCGCCGCGCAACACCGCGCCCATTCCTTACGCCCCGTCGCGGCCGGCTTCGGCGGCGGCCCCCGTAGCGGCGTCGCCCGCGCAGGACGCGCCGCCGTCGACCGGCGAGGGCGCGCAATAAGGCTTGCGGCGGGCGTCCTGAGCGCCGATATAGGCCTGAACCTCCCCGGACTCTGAAAAAGAATAGCGATATGAGTGCTACCGACCACACCCACGTCAGGCCCTGGCGGACTATAGAGCGGCGCAAGAGCCGCCAGATTCGCGTGGGCAATGTGCTGGTGGGCGGCGATGCCCCGATCTCTGTGCAGTCGATGACCAACACCCTGACCTCGGACTCCGAGGCGACGCTTGAGCAGATCCGGGCGTTGGAAGCGGCGGGGGCGGACATTGTGCGCGTCTCCTGTCCGGACGTCGATTCGACCCGGGCGTTGAAGACGATCGTTCAGCATTCACAGGTGCCGATCGTCGCCGATATCCATTTCCACTATAAGCGCGCCATAGAGGCCGCCGAGGCGGGCGCTGCGTGCCTGCGCATCAATCCGGGCAATATTGGGTCGCCCGACCGGGTGCGCGAGGTCGTCCAGGCGGCCAAGGACCACGGCTGCTCGATGCGCATCGGCGTCAATGCCGGTTCGCTTGAAAAGGACCTGATGGAAAAGTACGGCGAACCGTGCCCCGAAGCCATGGTCGAAAGCGCCCTGTTCCACGCCAATATCCTGCGTGACCACGACTTTCACGAATTCAAGATTTCGGTGAAGGCATCGGACGTCTTTCTGACTGTCGCCGCCTATACCGCCCTGGCGGATGCTATCGACTGTCCCTTGCATATCGGGGTGACCGAGGCAGGGCCTTTGCGCGTCGGCACGATCAAGTCGGCCATAGGTCTGGGTAACCTGCTGTGGGCTGGGATCGGCGACACGATCCGCGTGTCTCTGGCCGCCGATCCGGTCGAAGAAATCAAGGTCGGATACGACTTGCTGAAGTCTCTCGGACTGCGCCACCGTGGCGTCAACATCATTGCCTGTCCGTCGTGCGCGCGTCAGGGGTTCAATGTCATCGAGACCGTGGCGACGCTTGAAGAACGGCTGGCCCACATTACCAAGCCGATGTCGCTGTCGATCATCGGCTGTGTCGTCAACGGGCCGGGGGAGGCGCTCTATACCGATGTTGGCTTTACCGGCGGCGGGGCTGGGGCCGGCATGATCTATATGGGCGGCAAGCCGCACCACAAGCAGGACAATGCCGGCATGATCGACCACATCGTCGAATTGGTCGAGGCCCACGCCGAGAAGCTGTAATTTCCTTCTCCCCGCGCGCGGGGAGAAGGTGGTCCGCAGGACCGGATGAGGGGCAGAAACTCTTTCTGCGTGCACTTCTGCTAAGTGATGCCCCTCAGGCTCGCCGCCCGGCGCCTACCGAGTACGACTGTCCTTTATCTTACCCCGCCTGGCGTAGGGCTTCCGGCTCTTCGCTTAGCACAATCTTGCCGCCACCGTTGCGCATGAAGGCGTCGATATCGGACACGGGGACAGGGCGCGAATACAGGAAGCCCTGGATGATCTGGCAGCCCGCCTGACGCAGCAGGTTTTTCTGCGCGCGCGTCTCGACGCCCTCCGCGATGATATTGAGGTTCAAGGCTTTGGACAATTTCACGATGGCGCGAATAACCGCTTCGGCTTCCGGGTCGTTGCCAAGGTTCGACACGAAGGACCGGTCGATCTTGATCTTGTCGACCGGATAGCGGCTGAGATAGCCCAGCGATGAATAGCCGGTGCCGAAATCGTCAAGGGCAATCGAGAAGCCCATGTGGCGCAGATCGCGCAGGACCAGTTGCGACGCATGGTCGTCGGCCAGCAAGACGCCTTCGGTGATCTCGATCTCGATCTGCGATGCCTGGGTGCGCGTCTCGGCCAGCATCTCGCCAAGGCTTGAGACGAAGTGGGGATGGCGCATCTGGGTCGCCGAGACGTTGACCGCGACCTTGAGGCCGGGCCAGCGATGCGAATCCTGCATGGCGCGGCGCAGGACAAAGGCGCCGAGGTCATTCATCAGGCCGCATTCTTCGGCCAATGGAATGAAATACCCAGGCGAGACCGGGCCGCGCGACGGATGCGTCCAGCGGCACAGGGCCTCCACGCCGACGATCTTGCCCAAATGGTCGACCTGAGGCTGATAGACGACGTCGAGCGCCTCGATGTGGATGGCTTCGCGCAGGCCCGTTTCCAGTGTCTTGCGCAGCTTGATGGTGGCGTCCATTTCGACTTCGAAGAAGGCGTACTGGCCGCGGCCGGCGTCCTTGGCGCGGTAGAGTGCGAGGTCAGCCTGGCGCAGGGCTTCGGCCGGTTCGATCTCGCCGTCGCCCAGCAAGGTGACGCCAATCGAGCACGATGAGAAGACCTGGCCGCTTTCGAGCGTTACCGTGCCGGTCAGGGTTTCCAGCAGGCGCTTGGCCAGCGTCGCGGCGCTGTGGCCGTCGCTGTCGGTCTGGATTATGACGAATTCGTCGCCGCTCAGACGGGCCAGGGTGTCGCACGCGCGGATGACGCCGTTGATTTTTGCGGCGTTGTGGCGGATCAGCTCATCGCCGGCGAGGTGGCCCAGCGTGTCATTGACGTCCTTGAAGCGATCAAGGCCGATACACATGACGGCGACGTGGCCGCCCTGGCGCTTCATGCGTTCGCATGCCTGGCTCAGGCGGTCGGCAAACAGGGTGCGGTTGGGCAGGCCGGTCAGGGCGTCATGCAGGGCCATGTGCTTGGCCTTGGCTTCGGAAGCGCTGAGGCTTTGTGCCGTTTTTTGACTTGTGTGCAGCAGGACCAGCGCCACCACGCCGAGGCCGAGCGAAATCATTAGAACCGGGCCGATGGTGCGCAGGAACAGGGTTCTGCCCGGCGTATCCGGCTTCCAGCTCAGTTGCGCCAGGACGGCACCGTCGGCATCGGTAAAGGCGATTGAGGCATTGCCGGCGGGCGGTGTTTGTCCGCGCGGCAGCAACGATATGCGCGATACCATATAGCGATCGGACAGGGCGGCCAGTTCCGGCGCCTTGACTTCATGCATACCAATGACAACGAAGGGTGGGTGTTTGAGCAGGGGGGAGGCGGCGGCATCCGGGAGGATTAGGCTGGCGCCGGTGATGTAGAAGTGGCCATCGGCGGCAATTACCTTCCCGGCGTGGTTGCTGTCGGCGCTGTAGCCGCGCCCTGCGGCCATGTCCGCGGCATAGCGGTTGCGCAGGTCGCGTGTCACGCTTTCCGTCTGGGCCAGGGTCGACGCGAACAGGGCCGGAGAGACCTCCTGACCGTCGTGATAGGCAAAGCGCGCCTTGCCGCCGGCATCGAGCAGGACGTTGGATTCGAATTTGAGATATTTATGGAAATAGTCGCCGATATTGCCGCGAACCCATTCCGGGTCGTAATTCACGGCGGTGGCGATGGTTGCCTGGTCCCAGATGGTGATCGGGGTCATCAGCCGCGACTGGTCGGCCGCGATTTGGTCCAGTCCCTTGCGGACAAGGCTTTCCTCACGTGCGCGCGCCAGGCTGTCGGCCTGTTCGGCCCAAACCCAGAGGCTACCTACCAGCGCCATGACCGCGACAATAACGATCGCGGCCATAGGGACCATCAACTTCGCTTCGGGTGTGCCGTTTTTCACTCGGGCCTCATTCTGAGGGACGCAATATTTCACTGTTTTTACACAGCAAGTCTTAAATTAAGGCAAATTGCTGAAAAGGCTTGATTTAACTGACATTAATGGCTTGCGCGCGATTGCGGACAGGCCTTGACGGGCTTGGTTTTGCACGGCATTCACCTGCCTGGATTGTCGTTCCGACCGCGAGGCTTTCATGAAACTGTTTTACAATAACGCGTCTCCCTATGCCCGCAAGGCGCGCATCGTGGTGCGTGAAACCGGCTTTTTGCCCAAGGTTGAGGAAGTACTCGCCATCCCGGTCGAGAACCTGCCGGAACTGGTGGACGCCAATCCGCTGGCGCAGATTCCCGCATTGATCGACGATGACGGGGTACGCTGGGTCGACAGCAGCCTGATCTCAGCGCGCCTTGACACGCTGTCCGGCGGCAAGCTGTCACCGCAGGGAGAAGCGCTGTGGACCATGCGCCGGACCGAGGTTGCGGCGTCAGGCCTGATCGAAATGCTTGTTAAAATGGTGCTGGAGTATCGCCGGCCGGAGCAATATCAGTCACCGTTCTGGCTGAAGCGTTGGGAAGACAATCTGATGCGCGGTTTTGCGGTGATCGAGCGTGATTGTCCGCCGGCGGATGCCTTCGACCTGGCGGCGATAACGCTTGCGATCGCCGGGACCTATACGACCTTCCGCTATCCGCACCTCGACTGGCAAGCCGTGGCTCCGAAAGTGGCGGCGCTGACCGCCGAACTCGAAAAGCGTGACAGTTTCATTGCTACCTACCCGAAATAGCGTTAGACGATTGCTTTTCCTCCCTTCCTTCTCCGTTTACGGGGAAGGTGGCATTTGCGGAGCAAATGACGGAAGGGGGATTAACAGTATTTACCGGCTCAGGAGCGTGGGATTTCCCCTCCCACCGTCGCAAGCGACGGTCCCCATCGCTGGCGAAAGCTATACTTTCGCTGGCGCTATACCCCGTAAACAGGGAACGAAAGTACAGGTCTTAGCGTGATACATCTTCCCCAAGCCAAGCTCGACCAGGTCATGGACCGCTTCCGCATGATCGAGGCGCGCATGGAGTCCGCCACCGATGGTGCCGAGATCGTGCGCCTGTCGAAGGAGCATGCCGAAATCAAGCCGGTGTGCGACGCGGTCGAACGCCTGATCAAGGCGCGTCAGCAGGTGCCTGAGCTGGAGGAAATGGCGGCCCTGGGAGATCCGGACCTGTCGCCCCTGGCCGAGGAAGAATTGGCGGAACTTAAAGCATCTCTGCCGGACCTGGAACGCGGTGTCGCCCTGCTGCTCGCGCCGCAGGACAAGGACGTCAATGCCTCGGCGATCCTTGAAGTCCGAGCGGGCACGGGCGGTGACGAAGCCGCCATCTTTGCGGGCGACCTGTTCCGTATGTACAGCCGTTATGCATCGTCGCAGGGCTGGCGCGTCGAGATCGACAGCGTGTCTGAGGGCGAAATGGGCGGCTACAAGGAAATCATCGCCTCGGTGACGGGAGAGGGCGTCTTCGGCAAGCTCAAGTTCGAATCCGGCGTCCACCGCGTGCAACGTGTGCCGGCAACCGAGACGCAAGGGCGCATCCACACCTCGGCGGCGACGGTGGCCGTTCTGCCAGAGGCCGAGGACGTCGAGATCGAGATTCGCGATCAGGACCTGCGTATCGACACCTATCGCTCGTCCGGCGCCGGCGGCCAGCACGTCAACAAGACCGACTCAGCGGTGCGCATCACCCACCTGCCAACGGGCGTCGTCGTAACTTCATCGGAAAAGTCGCAGCACCAGAACCGCGCCATCGCCATGCGCAACCTCAAGGCCCGGCTCTATGACATGCAGCGCCAGGCGCTTGATACGGCGCGCTCTGACGCCCGCAAGTCGCAGGTCGGTTCAGGCGATCGCTCCGAGCGCATCCGCACCTACAACTACCCGCAAGGCCGGGTGACCGATCACCGCATCAACCTGACCATCTACAACCTGCCGCAGTTCGTCGAAGGCGACATGGATCAGATGATCAATGCCCTGATCGCCGAGGACCAGGCCGAACGCCTGGCCATGCTTGAGGAAGAAATGGGATGACGCTGGCGACCGCGGCCATCGAGGCCCTGTGGCGGCACCCGATCAAGGGGTTTACGCCTGAGCCGGTCGCGGAGGCCGTATTGTCGGAGGGCGGCTTCTTCCCGCACGACCGGCTTTATGCCATGGAAGTCGGACCGTCCGGTTTCGACGCCGAAAATCCGAAAACCATCTCGAAGATGAAGTTCGCCGTCCTCGCGCGCTTTCCTGCCGTGGCAAGGCTGCACACGCGCTATGACGAGATCAGTGGAACGTTCAGTATTCTGGACGAATCCGGAGCATGGGATTTCGACCTCACCTCCACCGCGGGCCGCAATATCCTTGCGCGCCATGTCGAGACCCGGCTGGCCATGCATGAGGATTACGACCCGGTATTACATCCGTTAAACGTGCTCGAATCGCCGTCTTTCGAGCATACGCAAACCCATTTCCGCTTCACGGATTCCGGCAAGGGATTTGTGTCCTTTCTCAATCTGAACTCGCTGCGTGACTTGGGCGCGCGGCTGGGCCGCGACCTAGATCCCTTGCGCATGCGCGCCAATATCTGGCTGGAGGGCCTGGACGCCTTTGAAGACCACGGCTGGGTCGGCCGCCATATTCGCGTTGGTGAGGACGGGCCCGAGTTCGAAGTGCTCAAACCGATCGTCCGCTGCGTGGCGACCCATGTGAACCCGGACACGGCCGAACGCGATGTCGATCTGTGTACGGCCTTGTGGGAAAATTACGGGCATCGCGATTGCGGCATCTATACCCATATCCTCAAAGGCGGGATGATCCGGCCCGGCGACACGATCCACGTCTTTTAAGCTTGTGCGCGGGGGGCTCCGCTTCTAAAACGCGCTCAGGAATTCACATATTGAGGTCGCCTTCATGCCCACGCTCGTCCTGCTGCGCCACGGCCAAAGCCAATGGAATCTGGAAAATCGCTTTACCGGCTGGGTCGATGTCAACCTGACCGCCGAAGGCGAAGCGCAGGCGCGCCGCGGAGGCGAACTGATCAAGGCCGAAGGCATCCAGATCGACCAGGCCTTCACCTCGGTCCTGACCCGCGCCATCCGCACCTGTAACCTGGCGCTGGAATCGGCCGACCAGATCTACGTTCCGGTCGTCAAGGACTGGCGTTTGAACGAACGTCATTACGGCGGTCTGACGGGCCTGGACAAGGCCGAAACGGCGGCGAAACACGGCGAGGAGCAGGTCAAGATCTGGCGCCGGTCGTATGATGTGCCGCCGCCACCACTGGAAGCCGGCAGTGAATACGACTTCAAGGGCGATCGTCGTTATGCCGGCGCGGAATTGCCGGACACCGAAAGCCTGAAGACGACGCTCGACCGCGTCATGCCGTTCTGGGACGGTGCCATCGCGCCGGCGTTGAAATCGGGCAAGACAGTGCTGGTGGCGGCGCACGGCAATTCGATCCGCGCCATCATCAAGTCGTTGTTTGACCTCGATGAAAAGACGATCCTGGAATTGGAAGTGCCGACGGGTAACCCGTTGGTGGTGCAACTCGATCCGGCGTTGAAGCCGCAATGGGCGAAATATCTGGACGAAGCGCGCGCCAATCCGCTGCCGGTGATTGCAGAGTGATGATTACAGTTCCCTCTCCCCGTTTACGGGGAGAGGGCTAGGGTGAGGGGCAACTGCCGGCGCCATATGCGAGGACCGCGGGACAAACGCACAGACAGGGCCAGGAGTCTGCGTCAGGCGGACAATAGTGGCGAAGCGCGTTTGTGGCATGCCCTGCGTAATCGCCAACTGAACGGTCGTAAGTTTGTGCGGCAATTGGGCATTGGGCCCTATTTCGCGGATTTTGCGTGCCGCGATAGTGCGTTGGTTGTTGAGCTTGATGGCGGTCAGCATATCGATAGCTACACGGATGACGTGCGCAATCAGTATATGAATGAGCTAGGTTGGTCGGTTGCGCGGTTTTCGACAGGCGGCCCGCTGGAATCTGTTCTGGAGACCATTGCCGCGATTTGCGATGGTCAGATACATGACTTGGTCCGGTCGCCAGAATTTCAGTTTTATCCCGCGTTGACAGACCGGTTTGCCCCTCACCCTAACCCTCTCCCCGCGAGCGGGGAGAGGAGACTAATGCTTCAGGCCATTGCGTTAGCAAGGCCCGGCAAGACCTGGCCTAATCCGCCTGTTGGCTGTGTGATTGTCAAAGATGGTATCGTCATTGCCGAAGGCGCAACCGGCGACGGCGGCCGGCCACATGCCGAAGAAGCAGCGTTGGAGATCGCAGGCAGCAAAGCCCAAGGCGCCACTGCCTATGTTACCTTAGAGCCCTGCGGTGAACGCTCGACCGGCGCCTGTTCGTGCTCGCAGAGGCTGGTCGACGCAAAGGTCGCACGAGTAATCTATGCCTGCACCGATCCCTCGCCCTATGCCTCCCACAAAGGCCCGCAGCGGTTGAAGGATGCCGGTATCACGGTCGAACAGGGCCTTTTGGAAAACGAAGCCGCTTACCTGATCGCGCCATTCGCCCACTGGCTGAGGACCGGCCTGCCGCTCGTCAAAATCTCCGACACGCCGAATGGCTTCGACGCAGAGTTTACCGGCGCGCCAACCGACCTTAAGGACTGGGCCGACAGAGGCTATCGTCACCTCTATGTTCGCCCCGACTCCGCAGAAGCACAACGTATTGTAGATTCAGGACTAATAGACTCCACAGCCAAATATTAATCATTATGTGTCAGCCTGAACGTTCGTATTATCAGGACGCCAGTGTTCATGAGCGCCACTTCGGGCGAAAAGAAGTATACCAAGTTGACGCAGGTCCAGATCGACCAGATATGCGTCAAGCATGAGCGCTTTTTTGCCTGTAAGCCTGGTGGGGCACGGGCGGTTTTTGCTTGGTGCGACCTGTCGAGCCTCTCTCTGCGTGGTCGTAACCTGCAAGATGCCGACTTCACCGCTGCCATCCTGACCGACTGTGACATGGCCGGTGTCATTCTCGACAAATCCAACCTGTTCTGCGCCGACCTGCAGCTGGCCAATCTGACGGGCGCCTCCATGCGCCGTGTCGATCTGCGCGGCGCCTGCCTGCGCGGCGCCAACCTGTCGGGCGTCGATCTCTATGAGGCCGATCTGCGCGAAGGCGCCCTGGCTCTGCCGGACAAGGCCACGGGCCTGTCCTATGTCGAAATCTCGATGCGGACGGCCGAAGCCACCTACGCCAACCTGCGTGGCGCCAACCTCGAGCGCTCCAAGCTGTCGGGCATCCAGGCCATGAAGGCCGATTTCACCGACGCCGTCATGAAGCAGTGCAAGCTGGTGCGCGCCAACCTGAAACAGGCGATCATGAACAATGTCGACCTGGCCGGGGCCGACCTGTCGGGGGCGGACCTGTCGGGTGCCTCGCTTAAGGACGCGGTGCTGATCAACGCCAAGACGGATTCGTGGCGTGTCAGCCAGACCGACATGAGCGGCGTTTTGACCGACAAGGTCGTCGGCACTGACATCAAGGCGCTGCCCTATGGCGAGATGCTGCACGACCACGCCAAGTGGGTCGATACGCTTGGCAAGGAAGGCAAGCCGTCGACCTTCGACAAGGCCGACCTGCGTGCGCTCGGTTCGATCAAGGGACTGAACCTGACGGCCCTGTCTGCCAAGGGCGCGGTCTTCTATGGCCTCGACATGCGTGACGTCCAGCTTCAGGGCGCGCACCTCGAAGAGGCTGACCTGCGCAACTGCAATCTCCAGGGCGCTGACCTGCGCGGGGTCCGGCTGTACAAGGCGCGGCTGGACGGCGCCAACCTGCAAGGCGCCAATCTTGGCGCGCTGATGATCGCCAAGGACCGCATGCTGCCGGCGGATTTGCGCGAAGCGCGGCTGCGCGGTGTCAATTTTGCGGGCGCTGAATTGAAGCTGGTCAAGCTGGACGGTGCTGATCTGTCACGCGCCAATCTCGAAAACGCCAGTATGAACCTGGAACAGCTCGAACATGTGACCTGCGTCGGCCTGCGCGGCCAGTTGGCCAGCTAATCCCTTGTCATCGCTGTAACCCGGTCTTAGGCTCTCCCATCCACGGATGAGAGGGCGCAGTCATGGCCTATAGTGAATTGCTGGCCCTGCGTTTTCGCGATGCCCTGGGACAAGGCGCCCGCATTGTCGAAAAGCGCATGATGGGCGGTCTGGTCTTCATGCTCGACGGCAATATGCTGGGCGCTGTCGGCCGCGACGCAGAAGGCGACCGTTTCATGTTCCGCGTCGGCCCCGATCAGGTCGCGGAAGCCATCAGCCGCGGTGCCGTGCAGATGGAGATGGGCGGCCGGGTCATGAAGGGCTTTGTCTTCGTGCGGGAAGCCGATGCTCAGGACACGCTGGAAGACTGGATCACACTGGCGCGGCGCTTCGTCGAAACCTTGCCGGCAAAATAGGTCCTGCTGACAAAATCCTGTAGACGCGGTGGCTAACCGCCGGTAGTCGAATGCCAGTACAGCCACGGGAAAAGTCATGACCATCGACAGCAAAAAAAGCGGCGCGGAATTCGTCGCGCTGATGGCCGTGATGATGTCCGTGGTGGCGATCTCGATCGACGCCATGCTGCCGGCGCTTGGCATCATTGGCGACGACCTGGGGCTCACCAACCCCAATCAGGCGCAGTTCATCATCAGTTCGATCTTCGCCGGCATGGCGGTTGGCCAACTGATCTGCGGGCCGCTGTCGGATGCGCTGGGCCGCAAGCGCGTAATCTATCTGACCATTGTGCTCTATCTGATCGGCAGCGTGGTTTGCGTCCTGGCCGACAGCATCGAAGTCCTGCTGATCGGGCGTTTTTTGCAGGGGCTCGGCGTGTCTGGCCCCTATGTCTCGACCATGTCGATCGTGCGTGATAAATATAGCGGCAGTGCCATGGGGCGCGTCATGTCGCTGGTCATGATGATCTTCATCATGGTTCCGGCTGTCGCACCCAGCCTGGGGGTCGCCATCCTGTCGTTCGCCTCGTGGCGCTATATCTTCGTGATGTTCATCGTCTACGCCTTGGTAGTGATGGCGTGGGTAACCATCCGTCTGGAAGAAACCTTGCCTCCGGAAAAGCGCATTTCGTTCAGCATTGAACACATGATGAGCGGGGCTGCCACTGTCTTCGGCCATCGCCGCACAGTCTGCTACATGCTGGCCAGCGCGCTAATCTTCGGCGGCATGACCGGCTATCTCAATTCCAGCCAGCAGATATTCCAGGAACATTTCGGTGTCGGCAAGGCCTTCGCCCTCTATTTCGGCGGGCTGGCCCTGACCTTTGGCGTGTCGTCGCTGAGCAATTCCCGCATCGTTGAGCGTATGGGCATGCTGCGCATCGTCGCTATTGCCTTCGCAGCTATCGTCGTCTGCTCGGTGGTCTTCCTGGGGGTGAACCTGATCATGCCGGCGACGCTGTGGATGTTCGTCGCCTATGTCGGTTGTGTCTTCTTCTGCATGGGATTTTTGTTCGGCAATCTCAATGCTCTGGCCATGGAGCCCATGGGGCACATCGCCGGCATCGCTTCGGCGATCATTGGCTCGACCGCGTCGGTGATTTCGATCTGCCTCGGCACCTTTATCGGCCAGCTTTACAACGACACGGTCATCCCGATGACCGCCGGTTTCCTCGTGCTCAGCAGTGTGGCCCTTGTCCTGCTCGCCGTCGCACGGCGGGCATAACAAGCACGCAAAAAAAGACCTTCAGGTTTCCGGCAGTGGTGCGCCCCAGGGGGATAAAAAGGCGCAACGCGTCTGCCGGACCGGAAGGCCGCGGGAGTTTAGGAAGAAACAGAGGGAGTGCCGGCGCCGGGGGATACGGCGCCGGGTAGGTCAGGCCTTACTCGGCAGCCTGGAGAACCGGCTGGGCGTCATTGCCGCCAGTCTTGATGGCGATCTGCTTGGCCTTCTTGGCTTCCGGCACTTCGAGCTTGAGGCCGACCGACAGCAGGCCATTGGCCAGTTCGGCATCCGTTACACGGATATGGTCATGAAGCTGGAAACGGCGTTCAAAGCTGCGCTCGGCCAGGCCGCGATGCAGGAAGGTGCGGTTGGCGTCGTCGCTGTCCTTCTTGCCGGTCACGGTCAAAACGTTTTCCTTGACCTCGATGTTCAACTGGTCGGGACGGAAACCGGCAACGGCGATTTCGATGCGATAGGTGTCGCTCTGACCGTCTTCGGACGCGAAGCGTTCGATGTTGTACGGCGGCCAGCCGGGCGCGGCGTCTGAGCGGGTGGCGGTGTCGAGCAGGTTGACCAGACGGTCAAACCCAACAGCCGAACGGTACAGGGGCGAGAAATCGATAGCGGTACGCATAGGGGCTCTCCTCATCAAAAAGCGAGTGCCTTACGGACGGAGTACGTCGTCCATAAAGGTTTGATTTTGAAAGACATCCACATCCCCGAATGGGCGATGCTGCCGTTCAAGAAGGCCCGTCAGCGGCGCCTTCGCTCTATGATTTGGGAGGGCGAATTAGCTGTTCAAGGGCGTCCACGAAAATTTTTTCGAAAACGCCGCGAAAACTTTTGGGACGCCGGCTACTGCATGTACGGCCCCCACATGAAGGCGACCGCACCGCCGATGCCCACCGCCATGAAAGCGGTCCAGAGGAGGACAAGGGCGCTGATCAGACGCTTTGTCAGGGCGCTGGGACTGCGCTGGGCCAGGAAGTAGAGTTCCAGAACCGTCAGCGGAATGAGGTAGCAGCCGTACTGCAGCGCGATGTCGAGCGGACCGGACAGGGTGTCGGTCAAGCCATAGCCGCCGGTCAGGACCGCCCAGCCCATGATCTCGATACGAAGGAACCACACGCCATTGACGACCATGAAGGTCCGCATGGCCCAAAGCCGGTGGGCGTCGATCTGGCGCTTCATCGCCAGGCGCAAGGCGATGGCGCCGAAGAGAAGAATGAGGATGCCGTCGATCGAGATCGGAATGGCTTGCAGGACGGTGAAATAGGTCACACGGGCCCAGGTCAACCACAGGCCACCCAGCGCCATGACAAAGGCGATAACGAGAAACAGGCGGCCATTCCAACGGTGCAGAGCCGGCATCCGGGCACGAACGAACGGGACAAGCTGTATCAGCCCGCCAATCGTGATGACCGCCGCCAGCAGGACGTGGGCAGCAAACATGATATTGCCGACGACGTCGCCTTCGACATATCCCTTGATGATCGGCTTATCGTTCCAGGCGAGATAGTTGCCGCTCATCGTCTTGCGGCCATAGTGGGCGATAATCATCCAGACAAAGGCCAGCTGGCCGACGGCGGCGGTCAGGTACCAGATCAGGCCGGAACGCTTAAGCAGGGTGCTGCCGGCGGGTTGTGTTTGTGGTGTCATGTACGGTGCGGTCTCCATCTTATCGCGACGATGGCCGCGACCCTGGCCGGAGATTTCCCGTGTCCGGTGGGATCGTCTCGCCGATTTGGAAATCGGCGATATATTTTCACCCCTTGGGTCTATCGTGGATCGGCACGCTATGGTGTAGGATGCGACGTCTACGGGGAGGCGGGTCTTGGCCGCGACACACGACATCTTTGCTCTGCCGCCAGTTCCCGACAGCAAGGGGCCGAAAGACATCCATGTCTACGGCGCGTTGTTTACCGGCGCGATTGCCTTCTTTTTCCTGGGCCGTCTGACCGGCGACCGGCTTGGCATCGTCTCCGATCTTGTTGCTGTCGCCGCCAATGCGACCTGTGGATGGTCATGGCTGTTGGCGCGATCCCTGTTCCGTCCGAAAACCGCGCGAACATCGCCCTGGCCATTGGCCGTCGTCCTCACTCTGGTGACGGCGGGCGCCTTCGCTCAGTTCGCGAATGGCAGGGCAGAGCCGTTGTCGCACATGGTCGCCAACATTCAGGGAATGATCAGTTCGACCGTGCTTCTGCTGGCGCTGAGCGAGCCGTTGCGGGAGATGCGCAAGGACATGCCAATGACCGAGCGACGGTTTCGCCTGGCCTTCTTCAGCGGACACGCAGCCCTGACAGCCGCCGCCGTCGTCCTGGCCAACGGCGCGCAGGCAGGCAGCGCGATAGAGGCATCGAGCGGCGCCATCAAGCTGACCTGCGCTGTACTGGCCGTCTTGGGTGCGGGTGCCGCAATCTGGTATCGTGGCCATGCACCGCAGCCGGAAACCGTCCGGCGCCGAAATATTGTCTCGACCGATGAGGTCCTGGCCGCCCGTATCCGAACTTTGCTGACCGACGAAGCCGTTTACGCCGTGTCCAGCCTCAAGGTCGCCGATCTGGCGCGGCGGCTGAATGAGGCTGAATACAAAGTGACCCAATGCATCACCGGCGCGCTGGGCTTCCGTAATTTCAACCAGATGATCAATCACTTCCGTATCGTGGAAGCCGCCCGCAGGCTGGCCGATCCGGGCTGTGATCACCTGCCGGTGCTGACCATAGCGCTCGATTGCGGATTTGGGTCGATCGGGCCGTTCAACCGCGCGTTCAAGGCGCAGTTTGGTGAGACGCCGACGGCGTTTCGTGAAGCCCGGCGCATGACGAAGGCGGCTTAAACCTTCGCCGCGACCTTCTTCTGCTTGGGCGTCAGGTGCGAGAATTCTTCATCGACTTCCTTCGCCGTCAGCAGCGAATGGTGATGATCCTCTTCGGCCAGCAGGCGGATGGCTTCCAGCGCGGCCTGGCAACCCATCCCGGCGGCGGTGACGGCCTGACGATAGACGTCGTCTGTGACGTCACCGGCCGCGAAGACACCTTTGATCGAGGTCTTGGGTGTGCCGGGCTCGACGACCAGATAACCGCCGGCCTTGGTTTCCAGTTGGCCCTCGAACAGTTGCGAGGCCGGCGCGTGGCCGATGGCGATAAAGACGCCGTCGAGGTCTATGACGCGATCGTCATCGGCTTCGTTAAGCGTCGACTTCAGGCGCACGCCTGTGACGCCCATGCCGCCGAATTCGTTGGTTTCGCCAAGGATTTCATCAAGGGCCACGTTCCAGACCGGCTCGATCTTCGGATCGTTCAGCAGGCGCTCGACAAGGATCTTTTCGGCGCGCAGCTGTTCGCGGCGGTGGATGAGATAGACCTTGGCGGCGAACTTGGTGAGGAACAGCGCCTCTTCGACCGCGGTATTGCCGCCGCCGACGACGGCCACGACCTTGTTGCGGTAAAAGAAGCCGTCACATGTTGCACATGCCGAAACGCCGAAGCCCTGATAGGTCTTTTCCGATTCGAGACCCAGCCATTTGGCCTGGGCGCCGGTGGCGATGATGACGGTTTCGGCCAGGTATTGCGCGCCGCTTTCGGTTTCCAGCAGGAAGGGGCGCTGCTTGAGGTCGGCCTTGGTAACGATCTCGGCGATGATCTCCGTGCCCATGTGCTCGGCCTGGGCCTTCATCTGGTCCATCAGCCACGGCCCCTGAACGACCTCGGCGAAGCCTGGATAGTTCTCGACGTCCGTGGTGATGGTCAGCTGGCCGCCGTCCTGCGGGCCGGTGAAAATGACCGGGGATAGCAGGCCGCGCGCCGCATAGATGGCGGCGGTCCAGCCGGCGGGGCCGGTGCCGATGATGGCGCAGCGGACGGGGCGGGGAGCAACGGGGGACTTGGGCATTATCTAGCCTATGGAATCGCAAATATTAACGGCCATTAGATAGGGAGCCGGCAGCGCCTTGTCATCATTTATGCGCGGCGGCCATCTGTTTTTCGCCAAAGACCTGGAGGACATGCCGGGCGGCGCGGGCCGTTTCGTTGAGCGGAATATAGCTCCAGCCGTCGAGCTTGCCGGCGAAGGGCCGGGCAATGCCGTGCATGCGCAGGTTCTTGTGGAAGATATCGAACTTCTGGCTGGGACGCAGGCGGTCCATATCCAGCAGATGAACCGGCCGGCCCGTGCCGGCTGCCTCGGTCGCCATGTTGACCGAGTCTTCCGTGACCAGGATGTGGTCGGCAGCGTGCAGGAAGGCGAAATACGGATTGGGGCCGTCGCCGGTATAAACGATACCAGGCAGGCCGGACAGGACGCGTTCAAATACGGCCCGGGCGGCCGGGGGAGTGCGGCGCGACAGGCTGAGCAGAAGCGAACCGTTGGCTTCCGTGACCGCCGCGCGAATCTGCTCGGCCAAGGTTTCGGCGCGCGCTTCGCTGATGTCATAGACCTTGGAGCGGCCGCCGATCAGAACGGCGATGCGCGGTGCTGGCAAGGCTTCTATTTGCGCCTGCCACGGCGCGTATTCGCTGGCCAGCCGTTCCGGCGTGATGCGATTCGTCGATCCCAGCAGAGGCAGGACGTGCGGGAGGGTCAGGTTGTCGTGCTCGGGCGCGACGATCAGGTCGAAATCCTTGTGGCCGAGCTTCGGGTCCTGCAACTGCACCACAAGGGTCTGGCCTCCCGACATGTGGCGCATGCGCAGCGAGTGGGGGAGGGTGGCGCGCCCGGCGGCAATCCAGATGTCTGGCCACGGCGGCGAGATACGGTCGCTGTCTCCGGCCAGCATGGCGTCGGGCAGGACCTTCAACGGCGTCGGCCAGCGGTCGAAGATCTTGGCATAGCGGATATGTTTGGTGGCGATATCGGCCGGGGTCTGGCGCGCAATGGCTTCGGCCAGTCCCAGGACCTGGCTTTCGATGCCGGCGCGGCCGTCGGATACGGCCCAAATGGTCAGTACGTTGTTGTGGGTCACCGACGTCATCAACGCTCCGGGCCAGCCATCCGATTGCCGGACGCCCTCGTAGGCCACAGACAAGGGCAGATATGTCAAAGACTTGCCGAGGCTTTGACCTGGCAAGTCTTATTCATAGCGATTCGCAAAATGACCCGGCGTGTGCACCGGACGTTTGCGAAGGAAGTTAGATCCACTCGACCTTGGCGATTTCGTAGGCCTTGACGCCGCCGGGGGTCACGACCTCGACCACGTCGCCGACTTCCTTGCCGATCATGGCGCGCGACAGCGGCGACGATAGCGAGATCTTTCCGGATTTGACGTCGGCCTCGTGGTCGCCGACCACCTGGTAGCGGCCTTCTTCCTCGGTGTCCTCATCGACGACCGTGACCGTGGCGCCGAACTTGATCTGGTTACCGCTGAGTTTCGACACGTCGATCACCTGGGCGCGGCTGATCTTGTCCTCGATCTCGGCGATCTGGCCTTCGATCCAGCCCTGGCGTTCCTTGGCGGCGTGATATTCGGCGTTTTCGGACAGGTCACCGTGCGAACGGGCTTCCGAAATGGCGGCGATTACTGCGGGACGTTCGACGGACTTCAAACGCTTCAGTTCTTCGTCGAGAACCTTATAGCCCGCGACGGTCATCGGCACTTTTTCCATGTGCGATTAGTGTCTTCAGCCCCCCTGAGGAATGACAAAAGCCCTACAAGCGGTCGAGGGGGATACGACCGGCTGGGCAGATAGGTGCGCGGTGGAAGATCTGCAAGTGGCGATGCGCGTAAAAGCTTAGCAGGCCGGCAAATCCCCCGTCGACAATCGCGCGCATCGCAGCGCACAATTCATCGCGGGACCGCCCTTATAGTTTGATTTGTCCCGAATTGAAATAGCGATATTTCAGGCCGTGTCTGTAGCGCTTCCGCGGCGCTGTCAGCTGTCCCGCGTCAAGGCGCGCAAGGCCTCTTTGGCGGCCTCTTCTTCCATCCGGGGACGCTCGACGAACTCCATGTTTATCAGTTTGATCGACGGCGCCGGAGCGGCAACGGCCTTGGCCGCCGGTGAGCGGCCGCTGGTGGTGCGCAGCGCCGCCAGCTTGACGGGGGCTTCGTCCGACGCGGTGATGACGAAGCGGATATTGAGGCTGTCGCGCCCCAGGACGGAAGGCGGCAGCGGAACCGAATATTCTTCCGCACGGTGGGTCAACTCGAGCGTCGTGGCCAGCTTTCCGTCGACAAGCACAGCGACGGTCGCCGGTATGCGGCTTTTGGCCTTGAGCTTCAGGTCCAGCGCCTGGGGCTGGGTTTTGAACTCCACGGCGCGGATGGGCACGACGACGTCAGCTTCGGGGCCATTGCTCCAGACGCCGTCATATTCCTGGCCATTCCAGTTTTCATCGATCAGGCAATTGCCCTGGTCGAGCCAGCCGAACTTGATGCGGCTCTTGATCGGGTCCCAAACCGGCCGGTCGAGCGGCAGATGTTTCGCGCTCTCTGGCGGAATGACCCAGAAGCCGTCGACCATGCGCACGCTCGACTGCAGGGCGGCCGGCACGTCGCACTGCTTGAGGAAGACGAACAAGCGGTCGCTGCGCACAGTCCCGCGTTTAAACGCGTCGCGGCCCTCGCGCTCGTGTGTCAGCTGGATCAGGTTCTGCCGCGCCGCATACATCGTGTTGACCGGCTTGGCCTGGGAGGTCGCGCGCCAGGTCAATTCATAAAACAGGCGGTCGTTCATGTGGACGTTGGGCGGATAGAAGTCGACGCCCTTTGAATGCGTGACCAGTTCGTTCCAGACAGGGCTTGGCGTAACGAAATAGGTCTCGCCGGTGGTGGCCAGTGCCGTCGCCTTACGCATGGCCTTGGCGACACCCGAAATGTCGTAGGCCTGGATGATCAGTACCGCCGGCAGGATGATGCCGACCAGTTTGGGGCGGGTCTTGAACAGCACGACCAGTGCCGCCAGGATCAGACAGTAGGTGATCGGCCAGACCAGACGGCCAGAGGCGCGCAGAACCGCGGCCGGACCGCGCAACCACTGCGGCAGGTCGAAGTGCCAGACGGTATAGCCATAGAACTGGGCGTGGTTCGACACCGCGATCAGGAACAGAGCGATAAACGGCAGGGTGAGGTACTTCAGGCCGCTGAAGAAGGCGCGCGACTGTTTTGCCTCGGGGGTGGTGATGTAAAGCACCACAGCCGCCACGACCAGGACGATAAGGCCGAAGCCAAGATACTGATAGCCTTCGAAATACTGTCCGCCGTCGAGCGGCCACGCCTTCAGGATTTGAGAAAAGTCGCTGCGCACCGGATTGATCCAGCCATCGAGCGGGAAGGAATAGAAGCCATAGCCGCCGGCGCCGGGGCTCATGCCCTTGACGTAGGCGCCGCCGATGCCGAGCGTGACCAGCGGGAAGGCCAGGACGAGCAGGGCACGCCAGGTGACGTCGAGCAGGGTCTTGCGGTCAAGTTTGCGCGCCGCAGGCCAGAAGCGGCGGAGCACATCGCCGCCCCAGATGGCCGCGACCATGAACAGAAGATAGGGGTGGATCAGACCTGAAAGCCCCAGCAGCGCGGCCCAGTGGACCGTCTTGCGGTTCTCTCCCGGCACATTGATGAAGATGTGCAGGCTCCACAGCACCAGCCACTGCGCCACCAGTGTGTCGTGGCGCATACGGTAGGTCAGCATAGGCAGGAGGCTAAGCGCGATGGCGCCGCCCAGCGCCGCCCAGCGGTTGGGGGCATGCGGTCGCACCAGCTTCCAGGCGAAGACGAAGTGCATGACCATACAGAACAGGAACCACGGGCCGATATACTGGAAGCGATCCGGCAGGAAGGCCGCGAATGGCTTGAAGATAAAGGCGAAAAACGGGTTCGAGTCGGTCGAGAAAAGGCTGTTTCCGACAGGCGCGCCCAGCATGTACTCGTGGTTGAAGGTGGACCACGGCTCACGGCGAAAAGCGTTCCACCCCAGCACGTGCTGGCCCCAGTCCTCGTCCAGCAGCCAGCCGACGCGCGTTGGATCGACAATGAACGGGCTGAAGAAGGATACAAAGATGAATATGGGCGCAAGGATGACCGCCGCCCGGAACAGACCGTTGCGCACGGGCTCGGGAAGCGTCTGCACAGTGGACAGCCAGACCTGAGGCTTAAGCCATTGCGACAAGGACATGCCGGATCAACTCACAAATAGTCAGCAAGGTGGGAGCGCCATAAAGCCGCCTTTACTGATAGCGACTCAAGGCTTTTTTGCGGCGCAGCAATGCCTGCGTTTCCGCCCTGTCATCATACGCGGAATTGCGCCTGCTCACAAGGTCGTGAACTGACTTCCCTTAAAGAGGATCCACGCGCAGGCTATAGATCTCGACGCCCATTTCTTTCGTATCGGGTTTCTTGCCGGGTTCCGGGGCGGGGCGAAGATTGTCGAGTGCTACCTGCATCTTGCGGGACTGAAGGGCTGAAGCGGGCACGTCTACGATGACCTCAGCCGCCTTCTTGCCAAGACGCTGTTGCTTGAGCTTTACACCGTTGATCGCGACCGTCAGGATCTGGGCCTTGCGCCAGCCACGTAACGAAAGCGTCAGGCGATAGGCCTTGCCCGGCTCTGGCGCGAAGGTCGGTGCAATGACCGCCGCGTGACCCTTGCTATTCATCGCGTCGACTTGCGGCATCTCCCAGTCGTTGCCGAACCAGACGACCGAGGCATTGGCCGCGCCCATGATATAGGTCTTGCCGGTTTCGAACGGTTCGGGCTTTGGCCGCGCCAGCCCAGCGTCGGCGCCTTGGGGCGGGATGATCCAGATGCCGTCGATCTCGCGCACGCGGTCCTCCAGACCCGCAGGGACGGCCTTGCCCAGCATGACGTACAGGCGGCGCGGGTTGAGTTTGCCTGCGCGAAAGTCAAGATATTCCTGACGCTGAATAGCGTTCTGATAACGATTCTCGCGTGCAGCGTACATCATGTTGACCGGTACTTTGCGGTCGAGCGCGTGAAGGATGATTTCATAAAAGGCGCGCTTGTCGGTTAGTGGCACGGCCGGCTGGAAAGATACCACTTCAGTGCGCGCCATGACGGTGTCCCACTGCTTGCTGGGCGTCAATGCGAAGGTCTGGGCGGTTGCCGCTTTGCCGGTCAGGGCGCGGATATTGGTCGCGAACTGCGCCATGTCGAACAGTTGCAGGACGAGCACCGCGCCAAGTAGCAGTCCCATGGTTCGTGGCTGGGTGCGATAGATACAGATCAGGCTGAGGAAGACCAAGGTATAGGCTATCGGCCAGAATAGCCGGCCCGAGGCACGCACTATGTTAAGCAGATTGACCAGGGGAGTCGGAAAAGACAGGTCTACCAGCTTGATCGAATAGAGGTGAACCTGGTCAGTGATGGCCAGAACCAACAGGACAATGAATGGCCATTTCAGGGGGCGGGCGATGGCCAGGACCTCGGAGGCTGATTTTACGGCCGGCGATTTGCGATAAAGCCAGATCGCTGCGCCCAGCAGGACAAGCAAGCCGGCACCAAGATACTGGAAGCCTTCGAAGGCCATGCGTGGCGGCTGCGGGCCGTTGAGCAGGGCGAAAGCGAAGTCCTTGCGGGAAGGGTTGAAAATAGCGTCAAGCGGCATGCCGTACACGCCGAAACCATCGCTGGCAGCGCTTTGGCCCGAATAAGCGCCGGAAATGCTAAGCGTGACGGCAGGCGGAACAAGCGTCAACAGGCCAAGACCGACGGCGATGGCAAGCTGTTTCCAGTCTTGGTTTCTCAGTAGCAGGCCAGTGACACGCAGCTGGTCCGCGCCCCACACAGCCAGGATCATGAACAGGAGATAAGGGTGAATAAGACCGGTCAGGCCCATGAGGAGTCCGTAACCGATCAGCTTGCGGCGTTCATCCCGGATTTCAAAGAAGATGTAGAGCGCCAACAGGATCAGCCAGTGTGCGACCAGGGTGTCGTGACCGATGCGCATATAAAGCGTCGGCAGCAGGGTCAGCAGGGTGGCGCCGGCAAGTGCGGACCACGGCCCCGGTGCATGACGCGCCACCAGCCGGTAGGCGACAAAGTAATGCAGGACGATGCAGGCCAGAAACCACCAGCCGATGAACTGGAAGTGCTCGGGCAATATGCCGCTGAGCCAACGCATGGGAATGGACACCAGCGGATTGGAGTCGGTGTAAAGGAGGCTTAGGCCCGTCGGGTGGGAAAGCAGCGTCTGGTAGTTGAATGGCCAGCCAAGTGGCGTCTGGCGGTAGGCGTGCCAGCCCAGGAAATGCTGCCCCCAGTCACCATCGAGCAACCAGCCGACCCGTGTCGGATCAAGGATTGCTGGCGTAAAGAACAACATGAACAGCAGGACAGGCACCGCAAAGGTCAGCGCCTTGCGGTACTTATCGAACTCATTGTTGTCCATTCCAGCCCCCACCTAGCGCATGGCCAGCGGCTATAGCCGTTTCCTTTCGCGGCCGCAACGGACTACCGTTCGCGGCCGCGAGGGGGGATCAAGCGTAGGCCTGAAGGGCGCGGACGTCGAGCGTTTCCTTAGCGCCGGAGGCGATGGCGCGGGTGGCGGCCACCGCGCCAGACGCAGTGGTGTAGTAGGGGATCTTCATCATCAGGGTCGTGCGGCGGATCGAGAAACTGTCCGACAAAGACTGCTTGCCTTCGGTGGTGTTGAAGACCAGTGCAATCTCGCCGTTCTTAATGGCGTCGAGAATGTTCGGACGGCCTTCCAGCACCTTCTTGATGCGCTCGACCTTGACGCCCTGTTCGGCCAGGTAGTCGCACGTGCCGCCGGTGGCGACCACCTCAAAGCCCAGATTGAGCAGGGTCCGGATCGATTCGACGATCACCGGCTTGTCCTGGTCCTTGACCGAGACGAAGACCTTGCCCGAGGACGGCAGCTTGACGCCGCTGCCCTGTTGCGACTTGGCAAAGGCGCGCGAGAAGGCGTCGATCATCTCTTCACCTTCACGTATCCAGTCCAGTCCCATGACTTCGCCGGTCGAACGCATTTCCGGCCCCAGGACCGTATCGACATTGGCGAAGCGGGCGAACGGGAAGACGGCTTCCTTGACAGCGACGTGGCGATAGTCGCGCGGCTTCAGGCCAAACGAGGCGAGCGTCTTGCCGGCCATGATCTTGGCGGCGATACCCGCCAGCGGCTGGCCCAGCGTCTTGGCGACGAACGGCACGGTCCGCGAGGCACGCGGATTGACTTCCAGGACATAGATCTTCGGATCGGTGTAGGGGTTCTCGATGGCGAACTGAACGTTCATCAGGCCACGGACCTTGAGCGCGCGGGCCAGTTCGACCGTCTGGCGCTCCAGTTCCCTGACCGTTTCCGGCTTGAGCGAGAAGGGCGGCAGCGAACAGGCTGAGTCGCCCGAGTGGACGCCGGCTTCCTCGATGTGTTCCATGATGCCGGCGACGAAGACGTCGGTGCCATCGGCCAAAGCATCGGCGTCGACCTCGATGGCGGCCGACAGGTACTGGTCAATCAGGACAGGGCTGTCACCCGACACCTGAACGGCCTCGCGGACGTAGCGGGTCAGCTGTTCGTCGTCGCGGACGATTTCCATGGCCCGGCCGCCCAGGACGTAGGACGGACGGATGACGATCGGATAGCCGACCTCGTGCGCCGCCTTGAAGGCTTCGTCCGGCGTGCGGGCGATGGCGTTGACCGGCTGGGTCAGTTCAATGTCGCGCAGCAGGTGCTGGAAGCGCTCGCGGTCTTCGGCCAGGTCGATGGCGTCGGGCGAGGTGCCGAGGATCGGTATGCCTTCGTCTTCCAGCGCCTGGGCCAGCTTCAGCGGCGTCTGGCCGCCGAACTGGACAACGACGCCGGCCAGTTCACCCTTCGACTGCTCGACATGGATAAGTTCCAGCACGTCTTCGGCCGTCAGCGGCTCGAAATAGAGACGATCGGAGGTATCATAGTCGGTCGACACCGTTTCCGGGTTGCAGTTGACCATGATGGCTTCGATGTCGATGTCCTTGAAGGCAAAGGCGGCATGACAGCAGCAATAGTCGAATTCGATGCCTTGGCCGATCCGGTTCGGACCGCCGCCAAGGATGATGGCCTTCTTGCGATCGGACGGATCGGCTTCGCATTCCGGGATCTGGCCCAAGGCGCCCGATTCGTAAGTCGAATACATGTAGGCGGTGTTCGACGCGAATTCGGCGGCGCAGGTATCGATGCGCTTGAAGACCGGGCGGACGCCGAGCGCACGGCGCGCAGCGCGGACGTCTTTTTCCTTGCTTCCGGTCAGTTGCGCCAGGCGCACATCCGAGAAGCCCATAGCCTTGAGCGTGCGGAACCCCTGCGCCGACTGGGGCAGGCCCAGGGCGCCGATCTTGGCCTCTTCGGAGACGATGGTTTCGATCTGGCGCAGGAACCACGGCTCGTACGAGCAGGCAGCGTTGATATCCTCGACGCTCAGGCCGTGGCGGAAGGCCTGGGCGATGACGCGCAGGCGGTCCGGCGTCGGGCGGCCCAGTTCGCGGATGACGGCTTCGCGCAGGGCGTGCGGTTCGGCGTTCTTAGTGCCCGGAATTTCGATCTCGTCGAAGCCCGACAGGCCGGTTTCCAGGCCCCGCAGAGCCTTCTGCACCGACTCGGCGAAGGTGCGGCCAATCGCCATGACTTCGCCGACCGACTTCATTGAGGTGCCGAGCAGCGGCTCGGAGCCCGGATACTTCTCGAACGCGAAACGTGGGATCTTGGTGACGACGTAGTCGATCGACGGCTCGAACGAGGCCGGCGTGACCTTGGTGATGTCATTTTGCAGCTCATCCAGCGTGTAACCGACGGCCAACTTGGCGGCGACCTTGGCGATCGGGAAGCCGGTGGCCTTGGACGCCAGGGCCGAAGAGCGCGACACGCGCGGGTTCATTTCGATGACGATCATGCGGCCGTCGGCCGGGTTGAGCGCGAACTGGACGTTCGAGCCGCCGGTTTCGACGCCGATCTCGCGCAGGACGGCCAGCGAGGCCGAGCGCAGAATCTGGTATTCCTTGTCCGTCATGGTCAGGGCGGGGGCGACCGTGATCGAATCGCCGGTGTGTACCCCCATCGGATCGACGTTTTCGATCGAGCAGACGATGATGCAGTTGTCCGCGGTATCGCGGACGACTTCCATTTCGTATTCCTTCCAGCCAAGGATCGACTCTTCGATCAGCACTTCGGTGGTCGGCGACAAGTCGAGTCCGCGCTCGACGATTTCCTTGAATTCTTCCTGGTTGAAGGCGATGCCGCCGCCGGTGCCGGCCAGGGTGAACGACGGGCGGATGACGGCGGGCAGGCCGCCGATCGTCTTCAACGCTTCGACGGCTTCGTCCCAGGTGTGGGCGACGGCCGACTTGGCCGATTCGAGGCCCAGCTTGTCCATGGCGTCGCGGAACTTCTGGCGGTCTTCGGCCTTGTCGATGACCTCGGCCTTGGCGCCGATCATTTCAACATTGTACTTGGCCAGGACGCCGGAGTTTTCCAGAGCGAGTGCTGTGTTCAGCGCCGTCTGACCGCCCATGGTCGGCAGCAGCGCGTCCGGGCGCTCTTTGGCGATGATCTTCTCGACGAATTCCGGTGTGATGGGTTCGATATAGGTCGCATCGGCCACGTCCGGATCGGTCATGATCGTGGCGGGGTTCGAATTGACCAGAATGATGCGATAGCCTTCCTGACGCAACGCCTTGCACGCCTGGACCCCGGAATAGTCGAACTCACAGGCCTGGCCGATGACGATCGGGCCGGCGCCAATGATGAGGATGGACTTCAGGTCTGTACGTTTGGGCATCTCGGTCTTTCATTACGCGCGCGAACCGTCCGCGCTCAGGGGCGCTGACACGGCCGGGACTTTCGGGTTTTGGGCTAAGCGGGTGCTTTAGTGCCTAGGGCCCCCCAGTGCAACCCGATTCTTAGCCGCTATCCGATTCTTTAACATCCGCAGCGGCGGCGAACTCGGAATCCATTGCCACAGGGATCGTCGCTCAGGCGCTGGTCCACCGTTCAAGCGGTTACATCACGGCGCTTGAAAAGCGCCGACTCGGAATAACTTACATCTATGCTGGAGATCAGGCCTCGACGGCCTGATGCTGGCGCATGTATTGCGCGAAGCGCTCGAACAGATAGAGCGAATCGACCGGGCCAGGCGAGGCTTCCGGGTGATGCTGGACGCTAAAGACCGGCTTGTTGGCCATGGCGATACCGCAGTTGGAGCCGTCGAACAGCGAAACATGGGTTTCGACCACGCCTTCCGGCAGGCTGTCGCGATCGACCGCGAAGCCGTGGTTCATCGACACGATCTCGACCTTGCCGGTGGTCTCGTCCTTGACGGGGTGGTTGGCGCCGTGATGGCCCTGGCCCATCTTGATCGTCTTGGCGCCCAACGCCAGTGCCAGCATCTGATGGCCCAGGCAGATGCCAAAGACCGGCAGGCCGGCGTCGACCAGCTTGCGGATGACGGGCACCGCGTATTCGCCGGTGGCAGCCGGATCACCTGGGCCGTTCGACAATAGGACGCCGTCGGGATTGCGCGCCAGTATGTCCTCGGCCGATGTCTTGGCCGGCACAATGTGCACTTCGGCGCCGATATCGACCAGCGCGCGCAGGATGTTCTGCTTGACGCCGTAGTCGATGACCACGACCTTGAATGTCTTCTCCTTGCCGTCCTGATAGCCCTGCGGCCACTGCCACAGGTCGGTGGTGTAGGTCGACGACTGCGCCGAGGTCGCTGCCGGCGCCAGATCAAGTCCACCTATGCCGGACCAGTTGGCGGCCTTGGAAATCAGCGCCGGAATGTCGAAGGTACCCGTCGGCGAATGCGCGATGATGCCGTGCGGCATGCCCTTGTCACGGATACGCTTGGTCAGGGCGCGTGTGTCGATGCCGGCGAGGGCGACAACGCCGCGCTGCGTTAGCCAATCGTTGAAGCTCAAGGTCGAACGCCAGTTGGCCGGCGGCGTCGGCAGGTCGCGGAAGATCGCGCCCTTGGCCGCACGCTTGGGGTCATTGCCCAATTGCTCGACGTCGTCGGCATTGACGCCGACATTGCCGACGTGCGGGAAGGTGAAGGCGACGATCTGTTCCATGTAGGACGGGTCGGTCAGGATTTCCTGGTAGCCGGTCATGGCCGTGTTGAAGCAGACCTCGCCCAGCGCCTCGCCGGCGGCGCCGCAACCCAGGCCCTGATAGACGGTGCCGTCCGCCAGGACGAGCACTCCGGTGCAGCCGGGCAGCAGGTCGGTGGGGGCTTGGTCGGTCATTGGGGACTCACTTTTGATGGGATGCGGGCAAACGGCCGGACACATAGGGAGCGATGGCCCTCAGGTCAATTGTTAACAGCAAAAGATTTGTTTCGAAGTGTTGGCTCACTCCATCGCCAGGACTTCATCCGCCAGCGATTGCCAGGCTTGTTGGTTCCAGAAGATGCGCGCCTGGCCGGACGGCGAGGTCAGGACGTAAATGCGCGTTGCGCCAACGGTTTCCGTCTGAAGACCTAGGGCGATTGAACCCGTCGGCCGGCCGAGAAAAGTCGATGCACCGGTCTTGCTGGTGAAGGCCAGGATATGGGGCTGGAACTTGAAAATCTTTTTTCGCAGCGCCTCTGCATCAAGTGCCCTCGATGGCAATTCGTTGTCATTGCCGAAATGCGCCTTGCATAGGTCGGTCAGCCCGATGCCGTAATCCAATAGTGCCGCATAGTCTTCCGGCCGCATCCGCTCCGGCGTTAGGCCGGTATTGTGCAGTGTCCGCCAGAAGAAATTGCCGGGATTGGCATAGTAGGCTTTGCGTTCGGCTGAGACGCGGCCCAGCGCCGTGCCACAAAAGACGACCTTGAGGCCCGGCGTGAGCAGGTCGGGGACGCAATGTTCGGCTGGCAGAGCGCCAAATTTATCGAGACGTGTTTCAGGCATGCGGCATAGATGGGATGCCCGGCGCCTCTGTAAAGCCTCAGCTCACCGTTACCGCCGTCCCTGAGCAACTGACCATCAGCATGCTGCCCTGGCCGACCGTCGAATAGTCAATGTCGACCCCGACAATGGCGTTGGCGCCGCGCTTCTGCGCTTCGGCCTCCATTTCGCGCAGGGCGGCGTCGCGGGCTTCGCGCAATACTTCTTCATAGGCGCCGGAACGGCCGCCGACGATGTCGCGAATACCTGCAAAGAAGTCGCGAAAGATGTTGGCGCCAAGGATGGCTTCGCCCGTGACGACGCCGAGATAGGCGGTGATCTTGCTGCCTTCGATGGAATTGGTGGTCGTGACCTGCATGGCGGCGCTTCCTTGATGCTTTATTTTAAGGACCGCCAGCGCGAAATAATTTCCTCACCCCGGCGGGTAGGCGTTACCTTGCCATAGTCCTGTGACATGTCCAGCACGCGCGTGGTGGCGCCATTGCCCTTCCAGCTCCAGGCGAGCCATCCTACGCCTTGTGCATCAGCCGATTGCATCAGATAGAGGTGATCGACCGTGTGACCGTCCTCGTTGAGGTCGCGATCACCGAATTCCCCGAGCATAAAAGGCAGGCCGGTCGCCTTCAGCTGCGCGATATTGTCGTCGATCCGGCCGGGGCTGTTCCACAAATGGTGATAGGCGTGGACCGAGACGATGATGCTCTTCAGAGGATCGGCATCGACGAAGGCCTTGCCGCGCCCTTCCGTGAAGCTGGCCGTAGCCTGGCCGCAATCGGCCGCATCGATGACGATCGGCGCGCGAAAGCCTTCGGCGCGGAAGGCCTTGATCAGGTCGGTGTAGGTTGCCGTATAGTCCTTGAAGCCGTCCTTGGAGGTACCCCATTCATTGGCGATGTTGAGCATGATCCAGGGCTGGTACTTTGGTTCTTTCAGCACCTTAGCCCAGCGCTTCAGCCACAGGGCCTCCGTGTCCTTGCGCAGCAGGGCGCTGTCCGATGCGCAGGTAATATCCTGTTCCCAATAGAAGATCATGACCGGGATCTTGTGTTTTACCGCCTCATCGAGAGCACGGCGCAACTGGCCGGCGGTGGTGTCGCGCCGCAATTGCAGCCGGATCATGTTGGCGCCGGTGCTATCGATGGCGGCGATGGCGGATAGGGCGCGATCCGGGTGATCGCCATACTGCAGATTGACGCCGCGCGCGATGAATTCGCGGCCGTCAGGCGCCAAAATCCGGCCGTTATCGGTCGTGAAGACGGGCGAAGTGGTCTGCGGTGCTGCCATTGCGGAACTCGACAGCAGTGCGGTCAGGACGGTCAGCGTCAAAATGCGGTTCATTTTCATCTCCCTGTCCGTTCTGATAGCAGGCTTCAGATTAATGAAAAATGATTTCATTAATCTCGACTCGGAACATTTCGCGAATCGGCGGCAAGCGACTATATTGTGTCCGTGCGTTTTGATGACCATTTTCTCGATGAACTAAAGACCCGCCTGCGTCCGTCCGACGTCATAGGCAAGAGCGTCAAGCTGCGCCGCAACGGCAAGGAATGGGTTGGCCTGTCACCCTTCACCAAGGAGAAGACGCCGTCCTTTTACGTCAACGACCAGAAGGGCCAGTTTTTCGACTTCTCGTCGGGCAAGAATGGCGACATTATCTCCTTCATTCAGGAAACCGAGCGTCTGAGCTTCAATGAGGCGGTCGAGAAGCTGGCGGCCGAGGCTGGCATGGCCCTGCCGGCTGTCACGCCCCAGGCCGTCGCCGCCGAACAGAAGCGCCGGGGTTTAAGCGACTGGATGGAACTGGCGCAGAAGTGGTTCGTCGCCCGGCTTCAGGACAAGACACCGGCCGCGCAGGCCGCGCGCGACTATCTCAAGAAACGCGGCCTGTCCGACGAAGATGTTGCGACCTTCGGGCTCGGCTATTCGCCGCGCGATCACCAGGCGCTGAAGGACGCTTTGGTGCAGAAGGGTGCCAAGGTCTCCGAACTGGTTGAATGCGGTCTTTTGATCGAGGTCGACGGCAAGGCGCCTTACGACCGCTTCCGCGACCGGCTGATGTTCCCGATCGAGGACCAGCGCGGACACGTGGTTAGCTTCGGGGGGCGGGCGCTCAACCCGGACGAAAAGGCCAAATATCTCAACGGCCCGGAAACGCCGCTGTTCCACAAGGGCAGCATGCTGTTCGGCCTGCCTAAGGCGCTGAAGCTGCTGGGCGCCGAAGAGACGCACGAGGAACTGGTCGTCGTCGAAGGCTATATGGACGCCATAGCCTGCCAGCGCGCCAAGATCGCGGCCGTGGCGCCGCTCGGCACAGCCCTGACCGAAGAGCAGATCGATATCCTGTGGCGCCGTCATCCGGAGCCGACGTTGTGTTTTGACGGCGATAAGGCCGGCCTGCGCGCGGCCTATCGCGCGCTCGACCGGGCATTGCCCAAGCTCAAGCCCGGCAAATCGTTCAAGGTCTGCTTCCTGGAGGGCGGCAAGGACCCCGACGAAATCCTGAGAGAGAAGGGCGCCCTGGTCCTGCGCGACCAGATCGGCCACACCAAGCCGTTCGTCGATGTGCTGTTCACGCGCGAGGCCGAGGCCGAGCCGCTCGATACGCCGGAACGCAAGGCTGGCCTGAAGAAACGCCTGCGGGCGCTGGCGCAACAGATCGAGGACAAGGACCTCGCCGACACCTATCGCCGCGACCTGCTGGCGAAGTTCGACGACATGTTCGCGCCCAAACGCGCGGAAACGCCCTATCCGGAATACCGCCCGAGTACCGGCCGAGGTGGAAAATGGACGGGCGGCAAGCCCGATCCGAAGAGCCAGCCGGCCATGCCGGAGGCGCGCTTAGCGGCCCAGAACCTGACTGGTTCGATCGATCCGATTGCGGCGGCGCTGGCGCAAGGGCTGATCGACAATCCCGACTGGATGCACGATCAGGTCGAAGGCCTTGAAGCCTATGGGCTGGGCGATCCGTCGCTGGACGGCCTGGCGCGCAATCTTGTGGCATTAACTTTTCGTCACGAGGGGCTTGACAGGGAGAATCTAACTCGCCATTTGCACAAGCAAGGACTTGGCGCATTGCTGAGCGAGATCCAAAAGGCGGCCATCAAAGCAGGCGCGCCATTCCTCGCACCGGACACCGACCTCGCGCATGCCCACGCCCGCTGGATACAAGCGTTCAACGCGGTCTCGCGTTTGACGGCGTTGGATCGTGCTCTGAATTCTGCCAAGGAACAGGTTGGGACAGAATTTTTTTCACGGCTGAAGCTGGAGCGCGATTCCTTGCGGCGGTCCTTGCGAAGCGGACATATCTGGCAGGATAGTGCAACAAAAGCTTAGGGCATTATGGTGTGACATGACCGTCACAGCGCCCTTTTAAGGCTTCGTTGACGATACTCCCGCCATAACACATCAAACCCGGGCCAAAAGCCCGGTGACCCAGCCGGGAGCTCGGGTCGCGTTGCGGAGAGCTATATGCTTTTAAATATGAAGGGTGCCGGCCAATGAGTACCACGACCGAGAAACCCGAAGCCGATACGCCGTCCGACGGCCCATTGCTCGACCTGACCGATTCCGGGGTCAAGAAATTCATCAAGGCGGCCAAGGCGCGCGGCTACGTCACTATGGACGAGCTGAACAAGGTTCTGCCGTCTGAGGAGTTCACTTCCGAGCAGATCGAAGACACGCTGGCCATGCTCACCGAGATGGGTGTCAACGTCATCGAGTCTGAAGAGGAAGCCAGCGAGACGACCGAAGTCGCCGTCCGCGAGGAAGCAGGCGCCTTGGCCGAAACCGGCAAGACGTCGGCCTATGACCGCACCGACGACCCTGTCCGCATGTACCTGCGCGAAATGGGTTCGGTCGAACTGCTGTCGCGCGAAGGCGAAATCGCCATCGCCAAGCGGATCGAAGCCGGCCGCGACACAATGATCCGCGGCCTTTGCGAATCCGCCCTGACCTTCGAAGCCATCATGGTGTGGCGCGAGGAACTGGGCTCCGGCCGCATCCTGCTGCGCGAAATTATCGACCTGGAGGGCACTTATGGCGGTGGCCCGTCGGAAGGCCCGCCTCCGGGCGCCCTCGGCGAAGACGGTGAAGAGGAAGATGCCGGCGACAGCGTGATCGCACTGCGCGCACCTGCGCCGGTCGTCAAGGCGCCTGAGCCGAAGCCCGAGCCCAAGCCGGAGCCCAAGCCCGTCGTGGAAGCGAAAAAGCCGGAGCCGAAGAAGAAGTCCGGCGACGACGAGGACGATGACGACGACTACGTCCCAATGGACGAGGAGGAGAAGAAACCCGAAGCCGCCGAAGAGGAGGAAGAGGACGACTTCGATGACGGCGCCGGTCCGTCGGTCTCGGCCATGGAATCGGAACTGCGCGAAGGTGTCATGGCGACGCTCGACGCCATTGCCGGCGAATTCGAGACCTATCGCCGTGTCCAGGACAAGATCCTCGGTGCCAAACTGGAAGGCCAGCCCGTCGATCCGGCCGATAAGGCGGCGCACGAAGAGGTCACCTCGACCATCACGCGTCACCTCAAGACGCTGAAGCTCAACAACCAGCGGATCGAAGCCCTGGT
>CBFGPQ010000009.1:0-47938 GCA_965650705.1 uncultured Asticcacaulis sp.
CCAGACCAACGCAGCGCCCCCATCCGCAAAACAAACCTGTTTTGCAGAGGTCTCGCTTGCGGGGAGGGGGCCAGGGTGAGGGGCTTCTTTCAACGAAATGGAGCGTTCCACTGAGTGCTCGTATTTGCCGCCAACACCGTTAGCGCATAAGACTATTGCAATGCGCTCGCTGAATCGAACAAGGAGCCCCTCACCCCAGCCCTCTCCCCGGCCTAGGCGGCAGCCAAAGCGGGGAGAGAGGGGGTATTGCCGCCCCCTCACCGCTGCCGAACGCGCGGCCTTGCCGCCCGGGCTCCTGGCGGAAATGCCCCATGATGTGCGGCTAAAAGGCAAACCACACCCGCTATCGCACGTTTCGCGCTGGCTGAGGGGCTATGCCGTCATCCTGGTGCGCGGCAAGGCCATCTTCTGGCCGAACCTGCCGCGAGACATGAGCCGCAATCCTGTTCTGCTGGCGGTGCTGGCGCACGAGCTGGTTCATGTCTGGCAATACCGTACCGGCATGACGCTGCTCAGCTATTTCCTCCGTGATATCATCGGCCATCGCGGCCGCTATGCCTACGAGTTAACCCCCGGCAAACCGTACCGCGATTACGGCTATGAACAGCAGGCTGCGATGATGGAGGACTGGGTCCGCCTGAGCCACGGCTTGCCGCTACGGTATGGCAAGGATATTGCACTCGACGACCTGACCCATCTGCTGCCTTTTGTTGGAGACCCAACGTGATTCAGGACAACAGCCCCGCCCTGTGGCGCGACGCCCTGCCCCGACTGAAACCTGACGGCAGCAAGTACGATCGTGGCCATGCCATGGTCGTCGGCGGCCCGATCCAGTCTACCGGCGCCGCCCGGCTGGCGGCGCGCGCGGCCTTACGCATCGGCGCTGGCCTTGTGTCGGTGGTATGCGATGAGACCGCCCTGCCCGTCTATGCCGCATCGCTCGAAGCCGTAATGACCAAGGTCGCCCGGGATGCCGCCGCCTTTTCACACCTTTTGGAAGACAAGCGCATCACGGCCGTTCTTATCGGCCCCGGCACCGGCCTGACCAACCGGACCTGCGATTTCGCCTTGGCTGCGCTCGGCGCCGGTCCTTGCGTTCTCGATGCCGACGCCCTGACCGTGTTCAGGAAGGTCCCGGCGGCCTTGTTCCGGGCCACATCCACCTCAACCCTGCTGACACCGCACGAAGGCGAGTTCACCCGACTGTTCGGCCCGGTCAGCGACCGCGTCTCAGACACTCAGAAGGCCGCCCGAACCTCTGGAGCCGTTGTGCTGCTGAAGGGAAAAGACACAGTCATCGCCGCGCCGGACGGCCGCACCGTCATTAACCGCGACGCGCCGCCGCAACTGGCAACGGCCGGCACAGGCGATGTGCTGGCAGGTATGGCAACGGGACTGATCGCCCAGGGCATGGCGACGTTTGATGCCGCCTGCGCGGCCGCCTGGCTGCACGCCGAAGCCGCCCGCCGTTTCGGCATAGGCCTGATCGCCGAGGACCTGGAAATCCAGCTCCCCGGCATATTTTCAGGGCTTAGATAATGCAGATCGCGCCGGTGCCCTTAAGGCCGCAATAGCCGCCGGGGTTCTTGTCGAGATAGCCCTGGTGGTAGTCTTCGGCGAAATAGAACGGCGCCGGCGCATCGGCCTTGGTCGTATCCGACGGCTGGAAGACTTCGGTGGTAATGGCATCCTTGCCAAGCGCCTTCATTTGCGTCGCGAAAGCGTCGCGGCTGGTCATGGCCAGGGTATATTGCTCCGACGTCGACGGGATAATGGCCGAGCGGTATTGGGTGCCGACGTCGTTGCCCTGGCGGTGCCCTTGCGTTGGATCGTGGTTTTCCCAGAAGATCTTCAGCAGTTGCTGAAAGCTGATCACCTTGGGATCGTAGACCACCAGCACACCTTCGGTGTGGCCGGTCTGGCCGGAGCACACCTCCTTATAGGTCGGGTTGGGCGTATAGCCGCCAATATAGCCGGCTGCGGTGGTAAAGACGCCCGGCTGTTTCCAGAACAGGCGCTCGACGCCCCAGAAGCAGCCCATGGCGAAGACGACGCTTTCCGAGCCTTCCGGATATGGACCTTTGAGCGGCGTGCCCAGGACGACATGCGTCTCTTCGGTTGGGATGGGATCGGCCCGGCCCGGCAGGGCCTGGCTCTTGGAAATCATCTGGGTTTTGAGACCGAACATGTGCAAAGGAACCTTTCGTTACACTGCTTATACGCGCCAGCCTCCGATATGGTTACAAAAAAAGCCAATGAAAGAGTGCTTTCAAGCTTGCGAAGTCGCGCGGCGTGGTTATAAAGGCCGCCTTCCGCGTGATGGCTTTTTTGCCTGTCGCGATCTGGATGGACAGGTGGCCGAGTGGTTGAAGGCGCACGCCTGGAACGCGTGTATAGGGGCAACTCTATCGAGGGTTCGAATCCCTCTCTGTCCGCCATTCATGAAAAAAGGCTCCCCGAGGGGAGCCTTTTTTCATGAATATCGGCCCGAGGGCTTCGAACCCTCGAAAACGAAAAAGAGGGTTCGTAACCGGAGCATCGTAGATGCGCAGGTTCGGCGGAGCGCAGCGGAGCCAATCCCTCTCTGTCCGCCCACCGTAGACGACACGCACACCTATACCATCAACCGTCCCGCAACGTGTGTCCGCGTCTTCCCGCCGATCCACACCTGTCCATTGCCATCCCGGCTCGCATATACCCGCCCCTTACGCCCCAGACAGGTGCCCTGAGCTGCAACATAGTCCGCCCCCGCCACGCCACTATCGAACAACCACTGCGCCAGCGACGCGTTGAGGCTACCTGTCACCGGGTCCTCGATAATCGCGCCGATATGATCACTAAAGAAGGCCCGGACCTCGAAGGCCGCGTCACCGCCCGGCGCGTGCGGCCCTACAACCCCGATGTCGATCCGTTCGGACCAACTGCGTGAAGGCGCAAGCGCCAACACCTTCTCGGCCGAGGCCAGCCGGATGCCCAGCCAACCCGGTCCGTTATCGACCCACGCCGCATCAACCACCTCGTCCACCGTAATCCCAAGAAACCGCACGGCCTCATTCAATTTCCCAGCCGACGGCGCCCCTGACCTGATAAGCGCCGGCGCCGCGAACGACAGCCTGTCCGCGTCGCGGCGGATACGGACAAGGCCCGCGCCGCACTCCTGAATAATTTCACCGCCATTCTTCGGCACACCTCCGGCTTCAAGCCATGCGTGACACGTCCCCAGCGTCGGATGTCCCGCGAATGGCATTTCCCGCTCAAGCGTGAATATCCGAACGCGATAATCCGCGGTCGGGTCGATTGGCGGTAGCAGGAAGGTCGTTTCGGACAGATTGAACCAGCGCGTAATGCGTAGCATGTCCTCGGTCGTAAGATCACCCGCGCCCGTAATCACCGCCAAAGGGTTGCCGGAGAAGGCCTCCGCTCCGAACACATCGACCATCGAAACCTGCATAACGCATCCTCCTGGGTGAGCCGCCACACCAGCCCTTGATACTGGACATGTCAACCTCTTGATTTCTTATACGATTCCATAAATACCTCTGGCACTTTGGAAGGAAGCCTAATGCCACCAAGGAGAACCCTGCGAGTCGAAGAGGTGGCGGACGCTGCTTTCCACATTGTCGCCGCCGAAGGAATCGCCGGCCTGACCCTGCGCCCGCTGGCGGCGCGTCTGAAAACCACGGTCGCTGTCCTGTCCTACCAGTTCGGCCAGAAGGACGTGTTAGTCGAGCAACTGATCCGTCACGCCGCGGACCACGAAGCCAGGCATCTCAACGGATTGCGTACGCAGCTGGAAGACAGCACGGACCTTCCCGTCTCCCTGCTGGGGCAGATTTATGAAGCCATTCTGGATGATTTCATCACCGTATTGCGTCCGGGAACAATCCTGCTGTCCGATCTGCTGTTCAACATTTCAGGCGCCGCGCCGTCTCTGGCGCTGGTAGATTGGCTGGCCACGCGCAAAACCTTTTGGGAGTTGCTGGCGAACCGCCTGACGCCAAAACCGGCCTTCGACCTGGCGACTGTGCTGCATGGCTTCGCAATCGATGAAAGCGCGTATGGCCTGGCGCTGGGCACACACGATGGCTATCGCTGGCTCAGACGCCTGTGTATCGGACGGCTGGCGTCCGGCATTTGCCCGCAAGGCGAACGGCCCGCCGACCAACGTTTGTTCGACCACCACACAATTGCGCTGCGGGCACACGCAGAATGGCGCTTTGCGGACATTCTTCCGACTGAAGGGCCACAATCCGTCATCGTCCAGGCGGCGGCCGACCTGATCGCCACCCGCGGCGTAGCCAGCGTTACCCACCGCGCCGCCGCCGAGCGCACCGGCCTTGCCGCCTCAACAGTCGCATATCACTTCCCCTCGCAACCCGAACTGGTGCGCGCGGGGCTTGACCGGCTGATCCCGTCCCAGCAGGCGCGGCTCGAGCGCGACGGTAGCGCACGTTACAATGTCAACGACCCCATGGCGCCGCAGCGTGGCATCCGTCCGTACCAGTCATTCGAAATTGCCCGGGCCGGCTTTGGTATCGCCCTGTCGGCCGCGCGCGATTCGGAGTGGCGCAATGCCGCGGCAAGCCTGCGCACACTGCGCGGCCACTACTTAAAGCAACACCTGACAGAGACGGCCGCACCAGTGCCGTTCGACGCCCTGGCGTCACAGGCGCTGATCATGGCAGCCTGCGGCATCGCCAATATCGAAGCCTGGCGCGGACCCGAAGAGGCCAGCCGTCTTGCCCTCCCGGTCATTTTCACGACTCTGCACGACCTTGGATGTGCGGCAACCGGCCGCAATGGTCTCATTCCGACCTAAACTTTCCTTGGTCGGGATATTAGTGAAGCGCGGAGCCATTCGAACAACTGTATAAAACACCACGAAAATTCGCCTATGAAGAGACATTTAATGTCAATTATACTGAACAAACGTTCTGATTTAACCTCGCCTTAATCATACCGTGACAACTTTCGCGTCGCTGGTAACTGTGCGTTGAGTGTCCTAACTTAAAAAAAGATATCAACCCGGTCCGGCACTCGTGTTCGTTTGCCCTCAGAGTCTGCCGGGGAAGTCCTTTGAAAAATCTCACCATCCGCCTGCGCGTGATCGCCTCGTTCGCCATTGTCCTGATGGCGACCATTTGCCTGGGGCTGTTTGCCTCGCACCGGCTGAGCGCGGTCAACGCCGCTGCGGCTGACGTATCCGGCAACTGGCTGCCCGCCGCCAACCATCTCGGCGATCTGACCCAGGAGTTCGAGTCCTACCGGTCGCGCCAAGGGCAAATTTTGCTGCAAACCGGTGACGAACAGGCCGCCATGTACGGCAAGCTGGCCGAGACCAAGTCTAAGGTCGAAAAGGCGATGGCCGACTATCTGGCCACCGTGAACACGGCAGAAGAGCGTATGCTGGCCGACGAGATGAAAACGTCGGTCGACGCCTACCTGGCTTTGACCGACGAACACCTCCAGCACGTGCGCGGCGGCGATGTTGCCGGCGCCACGCAGTTGCTGTTCACGACGATGCGTCAACCGGTCGACCGTGCGCGTGCCGCTATCCGCAAGGCGCGCGCCTATCAGGTCAGCCAGGGCAATATCGTTGCCGCGGCTGGCCAGAAACAAGGCCGCGATGCCCAGACCCTGATCTATATCGTACTGGCCATCACGACAGGCGTCTGCCTTCTGATCGGATTCGTCATGATCCGCACCATTTCGACGCCGATTCGCCGCATGTCAGACATCATGGGCGTCCTGGCCAAGGGCAATACCGAAGTCACTATTCCCAATGCCGGCGAACGCAGTGAGATTGGCGACATGGCGCGCGCCGTCGAGGTCTTCCGCGTCGGCATGATCCGTAACCGCGAACTGGAGGCCGAAACCGCCGAAGCCCGCGAAGCGGCCGAGGTCGAACGCAAGCAGACCATGTTTAGCCTGGCCGACCAGTTCGAAGGCGCTGTCGGCGGCATTGTCGACATGGTGTCTTCGGCCGCTACGGAAATGCAGGCGACGGCGGCGCAACTCAGTGCGTCGGCGCAGGAGTCCACCGCCCAAGCCGTCGCCGTATCCGCTGCGGCCGAAGAAGCCGGCACCAATGTCACCTCGGTGGCCGGCGCTGCCGAGGAACTGGGCGCTTCCGTCTCCGAAATCGCCCGCCAGGTCGATCACTCACTGCAAAAGGCGCGCGAGGCCGTGACCGAGGCCGACACCACCGCCGCCATCGTCCATCAGCTGAGCGAAGCCGCCGGCCGCATCAACACTATCGTCGACATGATTTCCGGCATTGCGTCGCAGACCAACCTCCTGGCGCTCAACGCAACGATCGAATCCGCCCGCGCCGGTGAAGCCGGCAAGGGTTTCGCCGTGGTCGCCTCCGAGGTCAAGGCACTGGCCGAACAGACGACGCGCGCGACCTCCGAAATCAACACCCAGGTCGCCGGCATCCAGGACACCACCCGCCAGGCCGTCGAGGCGATCACCGCCTTTACCGGCACCATCCGCGCCATTAGCGAATCCTCCACGACGATCGCCGCCGCCGTCGAGCAGCAGGGCGCTGCCACGCAGGAGATCGTCCAGGCTGTGACCCAGGCCTCGGCCGGTACGGCTGAGGTAACGGCAAACATCACCAATGTCGCGCGCATGGCCGAAGAAACCGGTACGGGCGCCGGTCAGGTCCTGGGCGCCTCGTCTGAGCTGGCGCAACAGGCCGTCGCCCTGCGCAACCAAGTCAACGCTTTCCTCGTCCAGGTCCGCGCGGGCTGAAGCAGATGACATCTGTCGCGGGCCGCCTAACGGATCTGGTGGTCCGCATCAAACGTCGGCGCAAGCTGCTGGCGATCGCCTTGGCGGTCCTGATGCCGGTTTTCGTACTGTCCGGCGTGGTGATCCATGAAAGCATGGACGACATCGCGTTCGCCGAAAAGGAGCTGGCCGGCACGGCCTATCTGCGGCGGACCTGGAACCTGCTGTCGGTCTGCGACGCCGGCATCACACCTTCCCACGAAGCATTCGGCCGTCCCCTGCATGGCCAGGTCCTTCCCAGGCTCGAAGCCGAAGCCAGCGCAATGATCGCCGAACTGGGGCACGACGCCATGCCGTGCGAAAAGGCGCGGCGCTTCATGCGCCACGTGGCGGACGAAACCAATCTCATGCTCGATCCGCGTCCGGACTCCTATTACCTGATGCATGCCGCCGTCGTCGACATCCCTGCTCTGAGCGGCCATGCCGCCGCCAGGATCACACCAACCCACACGCTTCAGTCACGGAGCGACCGCGTTTCCGAAACCGCTCAGGCCGTCGACGACTCGCTGCAGCGGGCGATGCGCACCAGCGATGCGTCGCTGGCCTCCGCCGTAACGCTGCCGGCCCAGACGCTGTCGCGCGCCGTCAACGGCATGGTCGGCGACGCCAGCGGCCATGCCGTGGCGTCCAACGAAATGCGCGGCGCGCTGGACAAATTATGGGTCGTCAGCGTCAACCAGCTCGAACGGCTCCTGAACCTGCGCATCACCACGGCGCGATTGACGCTGGGGGCGACTCTGGCCCTGGCCTTCCTTTTGTCGGCAGCGGCGGTCGCCGGCCTGGTCTACTACGATCTGTATGTCGAGCGCGAAGAGGTCATGAAGCTCAACGCCGTGTTGCAGCAGTCCAACGAAGAACTCGAGCGCTTCGCCTATATCTGTTCGCACGACCTGCAGGAGCCGGTGCGGATGGTCAACATATATGTCGGTATGCTGCTTGAGGATTCACGCGACCAACTGGACGAAGTCGGCCGGTGCCATCTCGACTATATAGCTGCCAACGCCCGCGCCATGAAACAGATGATCCAGGACATTCTGGCCTTCTGCCGCATAGGGCGCGACCCGCTTACGCTGACCGAAGTCGACTGCGATACCGTCCTGCAACAGGTTCTGGACCGCCTGTCGCCGGCGATCGCAGATGCCTCCGCTACGATCAGCATCACTCCGCTGCCGACCGTCATGGCGACGCACGGGGTGATGCATATCATCCTGCAGAACCTGATCGGCAACGCGATCAAATTCCGCAGCGCTGGTGCGCGGCCTGAAGTTCGAGTATCGGCGTACCCTGATGGCGACGTCTGGCGGTTCGAAGTGGCGGATAACGGCATCGGCATCGATGATGCATATCGCGAAGACGTTTTCACGGTCTTCCGGCGCCTGCATCGGCGGGACGACTATCCCGGTCATGGTCTGGGCCTCTCGACATGCCGCAAGCTTTTGCATCTTCTGGGCGGTGACATCGACTTCACCTCGACGCCCGGGCGTGGCACCACCTTCATCTTCACCATCCCGCAGGCCGGATGAGGCCTGCCGGCACGTCACGGAAAATGTCCACTGGACAAATTCGTGCCTCCCGCAGGGTCGTGACGATTTTTTTTGCACTTCCCGGCCGGCCGCGGACGTCGCACGTATTGCGTGTACGCCTTTCCAGGATTGGAAGGCAGCGACCATTTTCCACCAGTCACAAATTGCTAATTCGCGGTTACAGTTGCGTTAGCGATACCATAGTTTAACTGTTGCCATTTCATCACAACCCACAACACTCAATTGTGGTTTTTTTTATTTAAAATCAAATGGTTATTGTTATCTGAAATTTAATTAATGCAATTAGATTTTATGACATCGATATCGTCTATTTGGCTGCGTTGACAGCGCTATCATAAAACGACGACAAAATACAGCAGCGAACGCGTAACAGTTCGCGTTATCAACCAAATGGGGAGAACATAGTGAAAAAGTTTATGCACCCGCGGGCGGCGCTGATGGCGGCTGCCTCACTTCTTGCCATGACGGCGGCAACCGCCGTCCACGCGCAGGACCAGGCTCCCGCCGCAGCCCCCGCCGAAGACGACGTCGTCGTTGTTCGCGGTTTTCGCGCTTCGCTGCAAAACAGCCTGAACACCAAGAAGAACTCGAACCTTATCATCGAGTCCATTACCGCCGAGGACATGGGCAAGTTCCCGGACCAGAACATCGCCGAATCCCTGCAACGTCTGCCCGGCGTCCAGATCGATCGTGAAAACGGACAGGGCACCAAGGTCCGTATCCGCGGCCTGGACCAGAACGTCACCGTCCTGAACAACGACATCTTCGTCTCCGGCATGGAAATCTTCCGCCTCGGCGAAGGCAATATCCGCCAGGACAGCTCGCTGGAAGGCATTCCTTCGGAACTGATCGGCGGCGTCGATGTCTATAAGTCTCCCGACGCCTCGCTCCTGGAAGGCGGCCTTGGCGGTATCATCAACTTGAAAACCCGTTCGCCGCGTTCGATCCGCGATACGCTGTTCTCAGGTGACTTCCGCCTGAACAAGGGCGGCGACGGCGACGCAACGCCGGTCGGCTCGCTGGTCTTCGGCAAGAAGTTCAATGACGACTTCGGCATCCTGGCGACCATTTCGTACGACCGCACCGATATCCACACGGACGTTCTGGGCGGCGAAAACCGCGGCGGCTGGCGCCTGCTGGAACGCCCGACCTCGACCGGCACCGCGACGGTCTACTCGCCCGAGTACCGTTACGCCACCAATCGTAATCAGGAACGTGAGCGCATCGGGTTCTCGCTGAGCGCCGATTACCGCGTCTCGGAAAACCTGTCGCTCACGGCTGACTGGTTCCACTCGGACTTGTCGATCCTGACCAACGAGGCCTCGCTGAAGTTCCCGTTCGCCAACGAAGGCGCGACGTACACGGCAAGCGGCCTGACCATCGACAGCGATAAGGTGCTGCAGTCGGGCACTGTGACGGCCAACTCGGCCGAGTCGATCACCTTTGTTCAGAATGGCGAAGTCTCGACCGACAACTTCCAGCTGGCCGCCAAGTGGAACAATGGCGGCAACCTCTCGGGTGTCGTCAAGTTGGCGGTGTCCAAGGCCGAGTATGAAAGCTCATCGGCCAATGCCGACGTGCGTTACACCCAATATGGCGTCCGCGCAGTCAACGGTGGCGCAGGTATCACGCCCAACGCCACAGCGCCGGCGACCTTCACCTTCGCCTATACCAACGGCGACCTGCCGACCTTTACGCCGTCGGGTCCGAACGCCACGGCCTTCACCTCGCCGGCCATGGTCTTTGCCAAGTCGCACTGGGCCTTCGGTGAAAATACCGAAATCAACAACTCCGCGCTTTCGGCCGACTTCAAGTGGACGCCGGAATTCGGTGCGGATGCCGGGCTCGTTATCAGCTTCGGCGCCCGTTACGCCGACCGTGAAGTCGATTCCGAATACGGCCGCTACCTGGCCGACCTTTCGGGCCGTGGCGAACTGCCTGCCTCGGCGCAGGGTCAATACCTGACCTTCGCGGGCGGCACCCCGGTCGTCTCGCCGACCAACACGCCGGGGTCGACCTTTATCAACTGGACGCCCTACGGCTATTTCATGGACGGCGCGATCGGCCTGAAGTGGTGTGATGGCGCAGGTTCTCCATGCGGCCGCTTCGGCGATTCCCGCGCCACGGCCTATCGTGACGCAACGAATCCGTACGACACGGCGGCTTCCAACCCGGGCCGCTTCGAGACCGTCAACATCCTGGGCATCAATGCCCTGGTGAACAAGGCCTCGGGGATGACGGACGCAGCCGCCTGGATCCAGGCTCTGTATCCGAACACGCCGTTCAGCTTCTTCCGCGATCCGCTGGAATCCTTCCGCGTCGAGGAAAAGACCAAGACCGGCTATCTGATGGCCGATGTCGGTGAACGCGGCGACCGCTTCCACCTCAATGCCGGTGTCCGCGTCGTTTCGACCGAACTGACGGTGGACGCTTCAGGCACCCCGGTCACACCGCTGTGGTGGGGCACGGACAGTTGGAACGGCATCCTCAAGAATCCGGATTCCGAACGCACCGTCCGTGAATATACCGACGTTCTGCCGTCCGCCTCGGCGGTGTTCGATGTCAATGACACCGACAAGCTGCGCGCTTCGGCTGCCCGCGTCGTTTCACGCCAAAATCTGTTCCAGCTGGGCCAGGGTTCGAGCTACGACTTTACGCGGTCGTCCACCGCCGGTCCGAACTTCGACAAGTTCCTGTACACCAGCGGTTCAGGCGGTAATCCCGAACTCGACCCGTACCGGGCTTCGCAGTTCGACGTCGCCTATGAGCGCTACTTCGGCTCTAAGGGTTTCGTCTCGGGTGCCTACTTCTACAAGAGCGTCGACAGCTTCATCCAGACCGACACCATCAATGTCTGCGTGGCCGACCAATCCGTCGCCGGCTGTACATCCGGCCCGTTCGCGGCGCCTGTGAACGGCGAAGGTGGCTCGATCAAGGGCTTCGAACTGGCCGGTCAATACGTCTTCGATGCCGGCTTCGGCATCCAGGCGAACTACACCTACTCCGATTCCGAATCGTCGAACTTCAACGATTTCGAAGACAACCTGCCGATTCCGGGCGTCTCCAAGCACGCCTATAACGTCCAGGCCTTCTACGAAAACAACGGCCTTGAGGCCCGCGTATCCTATGCCTGGCGCGACAAGGCCTATTACGGCAACTTCGCCTTCTCGTCGGGCGCGGCTGCCGGCGGCACGGTTACGGCCGGTACATGGGAACGTGAATACGGCCAACTGGACGCCCAGATCGGTTATGCGCTGACGCCAAGCCTGAAGGTTACCTTGGAAGGCATTAACCTGACGGAAGAAGCCACCAGCCGTTACCTCCAGTTCGAGCAACTGCCCTTCCGCTATGCCACCGGCGAACGTCGTGTCGTCCTGGGCGTGCGGTACACCTTCGGTAAGTAATCCTTGCCGAAATCGACGGGGGCGGGTGAAGTGCACTTGACCCGCCTCCTGTCTCCCATACCTCCTGGCCGGCTCCCAATCCCTAGAGCCGGTCCTTTTTGTTGGTATCTCATGGTTACACACCCTGATCCCATCCAGCACATCATCATCGTCGGCGGCGGCACCGCCGGCTGGATGGCCGCGGCCGCCTTTGCGCGCAATCTTGGCCACCACATCAAAATCACCCTGGTCGAATCCGAGGACATCGGCACAGTCGGCGTCGGCGAGGCGACCATACCGCCGATCAAGCTGTTCAACGCCATGCTGGGCCTGGACGAGGCCGAATTCCTGCGCGAAACCAGGGGCACCTATAAGCTTGGAATTGAATTCAAGGGGTGGCTCGATGAAGGCCAGCGCTATTTCCACCCCTTCGGCGTCTACGGCCTGAAGACCGATCTGGGGCATTTCCTGCAATTCTGGCTGCGCATGAAGGCAGCCGGCGAAATATCGAGCATCGAGGACTATTCGCTCTGCACCGTGGCAGCAAAGGCCGGGCGCATGGGCCGCCAGTCGAACGACGACCGTGACGTGATGGCCAACTTCGGCTCAGCCTATCATTTCGACGCCGGTCTCTATGCCCGCCACCTGCGCGCCTACGCCGAAAAACGCGGCGTCACGCGCATCGAAGGCCGCATCGCCGAGGTCAATCAGCACGCCGAAACGGGCTTTGTTACCGGCGTCACCCTGGCCGATGGCCGCAGCGTCGGCGGCGACCTGTTCATCGACTGCTCCGGCTTTCGCGGCCTGCTGATCGAACAGGCGCTGTCGACCGGCTATGACGACTGGTCACACTGGCTGCCCATGGACCGCGCCGTCGCCATGCCGTGCGCGCATGGAACGCATGACAGCCAGGGCCAACCGATCATCCGCCCCTATACGACGTCAACGGCACGCGACGCCGGCTGGCAATGGCACATCCCGCTTCAGCACCGCGTCGGCAACGGCTATGTCTACTGTAGCAGATTCATCGGCGACGACGGCGCCGAAGCCGTTTTACGCAGCAGCCTCGAAGGCGAAGCGCTGGCTTCAGCCAACCGGCTGAAGTTTGTCACCGGCCGCCGCAAAAAATTCTGGAACAGGAATGTCGTGGCGCTCGGCCTGGCCTCGGGCTTTATCGAGCCGCTGGAATCGACCAGCATCCACCTCGTCCAGTCGGGGATAAACAAGCTGCTCCAGCACTTCCCTGACCGTTCGTTCGCTCCGGCCAATATCGATGCCTATAACCGCCGCCAGCATCTCGATTACGAGCGCATCCGCGACTTCATCATCCTGCACTATCACGCCAACCGGCGCGCGGGTGCCTTGTGGGATTATGTCCGGACGATGGACATCCCCGACACCCTGGCGCATAAGCTGGCCGTTTTCCGCGAGCGCGGCACCTTCGCCAACGCCGCCGAAGAAATGTTTACCCAGACCTCATGGATGGCGGTGATGATGGGCCAGGGCGTCATGCCCGAAGGCTACGACCCGCTGACGGCCTACGAAGACCCGGCGACCCTGCGCACGGGTTTTGAGCGGATGAAGAGCCACTTGCGTGGCCTGGTCGACGCCATGCCGACGCATCGGCAATACCTCGAGAAGCTGGGTGCACTGACGAAGACCAGCATACTTGCATAAACGAAAGGCCCCCGAAGGAGCCTTTGTCTTCTGTTACTGAACGTCGGTTTTAACCGAGCTACTGCCTGACGCCGAGCCGCTGGCCGGTGCGTCCGGCAATGGCGTGGATGTCACGCCCTTAGCCGTATCCTTGGCGCGCTGGCCGGTATTCTTTGCTGCGTCCTTGGTCGCCGAGGTCACGCCGTCGACGCCCGAGACGCCGGCATCAGTGCCAGCCTCGCCAGCTACGCCGTCCTTTGACAACGCGCCATTGCCGTTAACACCACCGGCCACATCGACGTCCTTTGCCGCATCGCCGACGGCGCGCGCGTCCTTGCCGGTTGCTTCAATAACGCCGCGCGAACGCGTTGTCGTATCACGCACCGCACCTTCGGTTGTCGAGATCGCCGAGCCCGGATTGACTTGCGTGTCACCCTGGACCTGCCCGGTAACCTGGCCAACCGGACCGGTTACGCTGCCTGTAAGACCGCCACCCGCCTGCCCGCCCAACAATTGAGCCTGCGCCGAAAAGGCGACGAGCGATACGGCGGCAGTGGCTGTCAAAAGAGTCTTGATCTTCATGGGTTTACTCCTGTTCAATGCTTTTTCGGCCGTACCGCGAACTGGCCTTGATGTGTGAATATTGAACGGGAGGTCATAAATTGGCGATGCCGTTGCAGTTACCATCACATAAGACGTGAAATCGTTTTCGCGCGTCAGGTGTAAAATTCGCGCCTTGGCGCCCCTGACACAGAAGCAATAACGTGCAGGGTGCGGCCTCATATCATCTTTACGGGCGCTGTCGCTAAAGCTCGGTCCCGCGCCATACCCATGCCAGCCAAGGACCAACCCATGCTCGCCATGACCTACCGGGGCCCCAACCGGGTACGCCTCGAATGCAAACCCGTCCCCAAGATCGAACATCCAGAGGACGCTATCGTGCGCGTCACGCGCTCGTGCATCTGCGGTTCGGACCTGCACCTTTATCACGGCCTGGTGCCCGACACGCGTATCGGCCAGACCTTCGGCCACGAATTCTGCGGCATCGTCGAAGAGGTCGGCCCCGAAGTAAAGACGTTGAAGGTCGGCGACCACGTCCTCGTCCCGTTCAACATCGCCTGCGGCCGCTGCCTGTTCTGCAAGCAGGGCCTGTACGGCAATTGCCACGAAGCCTCTCCCGAGGCCACGGCCATCGGCGGCGCGTTCGGCTATTCGCACACCGCCGGCGGTTATGACGGTGGCCAGGCTGAATATGTGCGCGTGCCCTACGCTGATGTCGGCCCGTATGTCATTCCGCGTGAGATGGATGTCGAAGACGCCGTGCTGCTAACCGACGTCGTGCCCACCGGCTATCAGGCCGCCGAAATGGGGGCCATCAAGCCCGGCGATACAGTCGCGGTCTTCGGCGCCGGTCCCGTCGGGATTATGGCCGCCAAGTGTGCCTTTCTGTTCGGGGCCAGCCGCGTCATCATCATCGATCACCTCGATTATCGCCTAGAATTCGCCGCGAAATTCTCGGGCGCCGAGACCTACAATTTCAAAGAGGGCGATCCGGTCCTGTTCCTGAAAAGGACCACCGACTGGCTGGGTCCCGACGTCTGCATCGACGCGGTCGGCGCCGAAGCCTCGGGCAACACCATGCAGTCGGCCCTTAGCCGCGTCTTCAAGCTGACCGGTGGCGCGGCCACAGGCCTGCACTGGGCGATCAACGGCGTGCGCAAGGGCGGCGTGGTATCAATCGTCGGCGTCTACGGACCGATCGACACGCTGGTGCCCATCGGCAACGTTCTGAACAAGGGCCTGACCATCCGCGCCAATCAGGCCGCCGTCAAACGCCACTTGCCCGTCCTGGTCGAACACGTCATGGCCGGCCGGCTCAAGCCCCGCGAACTGATCACCCACCGCTTCCCTCTGGAAGAGATTTCCGACGCCTACCGCATCTTCGCCGACAAACTCGACAATTGCATCAAGCCGGTCCTGCTACCGGCCAAAGCTGGGATTTAAACCATGGACGCGAAACTCGACTCCATCGAACACGAAACTGAAATGAACGCCAAGGACTGGCCGGCCTTCCCCATGCGCCAGGAAAGCGGCGACGAACACAAGGGGCAGAGCTGGCAACGGCCAGCACAACAGGATGCCACGGTCGAAGTCCTGCATTCGAATGAGCGGCCGAACCTGACAGCCGTCTTCGGCACAACGGTGCCGCCCAAGGGTCTAAGCGGACAGCTGCGCCGCCTGGCGTTCAAGTTCTCGGAATCGCAGATGCCGCACTGGGTCATGCTGATGGCTGCGGACCGTGTCCAGATGATCGAGGCGATCGGGGAGGACCTCAGCCGGGGCTACGTACCCAACCTGTTCGAAGAAATGGGGTTGAAGGCTGAGATTAAGCACAATCCTGCCCGTTTTGTGTCGCGAATCGGCGTTGCGGCCGTAGTGGGCATAGGACTTTATCTCCTGCTCAAGCCCAAACCGAAACGCCGCGCTTGGTTCTGAACCCTTCCAGGAAAAAAGCTCACGATCGATTATGACAAATAGATCAAAATCAATCAAAACGTTTGACGCTTTTAGATTAGTCTGACAAAATTGGGCCTCGACATTCCCTAATTGTGTCGCCCATCTCCCCACCTCCCTGAGGGCAGATGACGTTTTAGGCCGTTTCGCGACGTGCGAAACGGCCTCCTTTTTTCGGCAGCGATCGTTAGATCGGAATGATTTTAGGTGGAATCATCATTCCGATTTAAGCTTTTGCTTTGTCGCGATATTTCTGGCGAAAATCGCTGACACTTTTCGCCATATCGCTATAGACTGCCTTCAACGGGAGACCAAATGAAACTGCTTTTGATTCCGGTTCTGATGCTGGCCGCGCCGCCTCTGGCCCATGCCGGATGCAGCGTCGAGAAGGCGAATTACGGAACGCTGTCGTCAGGCCAGGTGGTCGATGCATGGACAATCCACAGCAGTGGCCGTGACAAAGGTTTGAGCGTAACCGTGCTGAGCCTTGGTGGCATCCTCTACCGCATCGAGGCGCCCGACCGCGACGGCAAGCGGATCAACGTCGTGCGCAACCTCGACAGCCTGGCGGCGTATGAGAAGCGCGACAACTTTTCGAGTCTGATCGGCCGCTACGCCGGCCGGATATCCGGCGGCGGCTTCACGCTCGATGGCCAGCGTTATGAGCTGAAAGGCCGTCCCGATGGCGTGGTCATCCATGGTGGCCCGAAGAGCTTCGGCAGCCGCGTGTGGGATGTAAAGCGCAAAGGCTGCGGCGTTGAGTTGTCGCTTGAAAGCCCGGAGGGGGATAACGGCTTTCCAGGCACGGTCAGGGCCCACGTCCTTTACACGGTCAAGGGCTCGGCCCTGACGCTGAAATACAGCGCCACGACGGACAAGCCGACCGTCATCAACCTGACCCACCACGTCTATTTCAACTTGTCCGAACAACCGCACGTCTTTGATCACCGGCTGCAAATCGCCGCGGATAAATGGCTGCCAACCGACGACAAACGCGTGCCGACCGGCGACATTCTACCCGTCAACGGCGCACTGTACCTGCGTCCCGGCGCCCGCCTCGGCGAGGTCGTCAATGCCAACGACGCCTCGATCAAGATGGCCAAGGGACTGGATCACACCTTCGTCCTGAATGGCGCCCCCGCCGCGCGCCTGAGCGATCCGGCATCTGGCCGGACCCTGACCGTCACCACGACGGAACCGGCGGTAGTCGTATTCACCGCCAACAGTTTCGATGGATCGCTGAAGGATTCCGAGGGTCGGCCGCTGGTCAGGGGCGCGGGCGTGGCGTTAGAGACCCAGCATCATCCCGACGCGCCCAACCGCCCCGGCTTCCCGTCCACCGTATTGCGGCCGGGTGAGACATTCACCTCGCAGACGACCTTTCGTTTCGGTGTGGAATAGCCATGCCCTCGGAATTTAACGCCTTGGATTGGCTGGCGCATTGGTATGCACAGCGGTGCAACGACGAGTGGGAGCATGGCTACGGTATTAAACTCGATACGCTCGACAATCCCGGCTGGACTTTGACCATCAACCTCGCCGACACGGCATTGTCCGGGAAACCTTTCGATCGTCAGGATGCAAACCTGGAGAGCGAAGATGGTGACCCGAACATCCGCTGGCATAGCTGTTGGGTGGAGGACAATAATTTCCGGGCTGCCTGCGGCGTCTATGACCTGTCAAACGTCATCAGCATATTCCGGCAGTTCGCTGAAGCATAACCATACGCATACCGAATGCTGCGTTGAACAGGCGCAACGGTCCGCCTGACTGTGCTTCAAGACACAAACCAGGACTTGGATATGAAGGCTTTGCGCAGGGACTATGGCTGCCCAGTCGAGTTCGCCCTCGACTGTCTGGGCAGCAAATGGAAAACGGTCATCCTGGCGCACCTGAAAGACGCGCCGGAGTGCCTGGGTTCGAACTCACCCAATGCGCCCAGGACGCGACGCAGTTCATCCTTCGCATCGATTGGGTGTCGGCCGAAGCCCATATGGAAGGCTTCCGGCGCGGGCCGAACTTCCCGTCCTTCCTGGCGCTTATCCGGCCGTTCATCTCCGAAATCGCCGAAATGCGTCACTACGAAAAGACGGATGTTGTGTGGAAGCAGAACTAATCAAAACCGGACGCCGGTCAAATCTTCCGAAACCTGCCAGAGGCGCGCCGAGGCCGCCTTGTCCAACGCCTGCCTCGGCACCCTGGCCAAGGCCGGATAGCCGCGCATTTCGCCGAGCCTGTCCGGACCGTAATAGGCGCCAGATTTGGCCACCGGAACCGTCGCCGCGAACAGGGTCGGCAGCGCGCCCTGCCAGGCCGGCTGGAACAGAAACCGCAGCCAGGACCGGATCAACCCAGTCGCGCTGCCCCGGCCGGGCGCATTATGCAGCAGGTCGGTGCGCGATATACCGGGATGCGCGGCCAGGCTTGCCACGCCCCATTCGCCGGCAACAGAACGCCGGTGCAGTTCAATGGCAAACATCAGGCAGGCCAGCTTGGATTGGCTGTAGACCGGCATCGGCCGGTAACGCTTTGTCGCATTGAGGTCGTCAAAATCGATCCGCCCCTGGCTGGCGGCGACGCTGGACAGGGTAACGACGCGGGCACGACCGCTCTGCCGTAGCAGGGGCATGAGTCGGCCGGTCAGGGCGAAGTGGCCGAGATAGTTGGTGCCGAGTTGCAGCTCGAAGCCATCCTCAGTCTCCTGACGTTTCGGCGGCACCATCACGCCGGCGTTGTTAATCAGCAGGTCGAGCCTGTCGGTCTGCCCCCGCAGCCGTTCGCTAAAGGCCTCGACCGAGGACAGGCTGGCGAGGTCTAGCGCCTCGAAGCGGACCTTGGCCGACGGCACGCGGTCATGGATGCGCGCCACGGCCTCTACGCCTTTGGCCGGGTTGCGCCCAGCGATGATGACGTCCGCCCCTGCCCGCGCCAGTTCCAGCGCGTCTTCGAAGCCCAGGCCGCCCGTTCCCGTGACAACGGCCGTCCGGCCGCGTTGCTGCGGAATGTTTGATGCCGTCCACCTGACCATGATCTTGTCCTTTGCAAAAAACCCGCACTTGGTGTAAAATTATTATTACACTCAGTGTAATTTTTCAAGCAGCAAAATCATGAGTAAAAACAGCGAAGAGGGATTGCGTGAGCGCAAACGCCGCGAGACGCTCAGGCGCATTACCGACGCCGGCATGTGTCTGTTTATCGAAAAGGGCTATGAGGCGACGACGCTCGACGACATTGCGGCGGCGGCGGGAATTTCCCGGCGGACCTTCTTCTATTATTTCAAGTCCAAGGACGATATTCTGCTGTCGTTGCAGAGCGGCATGGGTGAGATGATCGTCGCCTCCTTGCGCGAGGCGCCGCAGGACCAGCGGCCGCTGACCGCCGTGCGCAATGCTATACTCAAGGTGTGCGCGCCCTTCCCGGCCGACGACATGATCGCCATAGACCGCCTGATGCGCTCAAGCGAGGCCGTCCAGGCACGCAAACAGGCGAGTTACGTCCAGCATGAACAGACCTTGTTTGCGGCCTTGTGCGAAAAATGGCCTGGCTCCGAGCGCGAAACGGCGCTGCGGCTGGTCGCCATGCTGGCGATCGGCGCGACCCGGCTGGCCTTCGATGCCCTGAACCGCGAAGGCGGCAAACGCCCGATCGCGGAACTGCTGAACGAAGCGTTCGACGCGCTGGAGACGCAAATTTAGCTTTTCAGCCATTCCTCCGCCAACCCTGCCCAAGCTGTGTGCGTTCCATCCCGATCGCGCAGGGCAAAGCCATGCGGTGCATCCGCGAAGATATGCGCGTCCACGCGACCGCCGGCATCGCGCACCGTCTTGATCAGGTTCAGCGCATGTTCGACCGGCACCGCCTGGTCGTGCAGGGCATAGGCGAGAAAGACCGGACATTGCGGGATGCCATGCGGCTCGGTCGTTATGCCGATCGCCCAGTCGTCATAGAAGGCCTGCTTCTCCGCCGGCGGATAGTCGGGCTTGCCGGCGGGCGCCTTGTACTTTGAGTGATTGGCATTGATCGGTGCATAAGCGATGATGACGCCTTTCGGGTCCACACCCGGCTGACAGGCAATCGCACCCGCCAGATGCCCGCCCGACGACAGGCCAACCAGCACCAACGGCAAGTCGCGCGCGATATGGCCTAAGCCCGTCATGGCATCGGTCAGGGCGATGTCCTTTGGGTAGACATCGCCCTTGCCGTCACTCGAACCCGGAAGGCGGTGGACCAGCACATAGGCGTTGTAGCCAAAGTCGTTCAGCCATTGCGCGATGTCGGTGCCTTCGCGGTCGTAAACGAGTTGCAGATAGCCGCCACCGCCGCACACGATGGCCGAGCCCTTGGCGTTCGGCACTTCAAAGGCGTGCAGTTCGGCGCGATTGACAGCCGTGAAGACGCGATCCGGCCAGTGTCCGCCGAGCGCATTGTCAGCGCCTTCCGACAGGGCAATAATGCGCGTCGGAGTGGCTGTCACTGCACCTTCAGCACGGTGACCGACTTCGAGGGGACTTCCAGCCATAGCGCTCTTCCCTTGGCTTTGATGGTTTTGAGCGCAACCGGCACGAACGGATCCGCCTTATCGAATGCCGGATGCGCATCCATGGCTTCAGCCGTCAGCATGCGGCTTCCGGTGATCTTACCCACGCCGCTGAGGTCGATGCGCGCCGACTTGACCGGGTCAAGATTGACAATCGAGACGTGGACCAAGCCCTTGGCATCCCGAGATGCCGAGACGCTCAAGGACGGCAGGTCGCCATAGGCCGGCGCGGTAACGTCTACGGCCAAGCGCGTCGCGTCCTGATGGACCTTGTACATTTCAAAGACATGCCAGCTCGGCGTGACGATCATCTTTTCGCCCCTGGTCAGGACCATGGCCTGAAGGACATTGATCGTCTGGGCGATATTGGCCATGCGCACGCGATCGGCGTGATCCTGGAAGATGTTGAGCGTCATGCCGGCGATTATGGCGTCGCGCAGGGTGTTTTCCTGATAGAGGGTCGAGGTGTCCTTGGTGCCATCCCACCATGTGCCCCACTCATCGACCGCCAGCCCGACCTTCTTTTCAGGGTCGTACTTGTCCATGATGGCGCCGTGCTTGCGGATCAGCTCGTCCATGAAATAGGCGCGCTTCAGGCCCGCCTTCCAGCCCTCTTCGCCGAAGCCCGTCGCCGCGCCCTTTGTCTGCCAGGTGCCGGCGAAACTATAGAAATGCAGCGACAGCATGGACATCAGCGGCCGTTCGACATTGTAAGCCATCGGCGACGGCTCAGGCCGGAACAGCATGGCGCGCTTCATCATAGCCTCGGTCCAGGCATATTCGTCAGTATCGGCGCCAACCGCGATCAGTTGGCCGCGCGGGCCCGACCAGGTGCGCACAAAGGCAGCGTATTTGCGGAACTCATCGGCATAGGTGTCGGCGAACATGTTGCCGCCGCAGCCCCAGGTCTCGTTGCCGACGCCAATGTACGGCACATTCCATGGCTCGGTGCGGCCATTCTTCGCGCGTTCCCGGCCCGGCGGCGAATCGGCCGGAGCGGTCATATACTGCATCCAACTGTCGGCTTCCTGGACCGTGCCCGAGCCGACATTGATCGAGACGAAGGGCTTGGCGCCGATCTGTTCGGCGAAATCCATGAATTCGTGCGTGCCGAAAGCATTCGATTCCGGCACATTGCCCCATGAGCCATTGATTGAGGCGGGACGTTTATCGCGCGGGCCAATGCCATCGCGCCAGTGGTAGCTGTCGGCGAAACAGCCGCCCGGCCAGCGCACGACCGGCGGGTTCAGCTGTTTCAACGCCGCGACGACATCCTTGCGGATGCCGCGCGTGTTGGGAATGGGCGAGTCCTCACCGACCCAGATGCCTTCGTAGACGCCGCGCCCCAAGTGTTCGACGAAGTGACCGTAGATGTTGCGGTCTATCTTCGCGCCCGGCTTGTCGGCGTGAACGACGATCTTGGCCTCGATGACCTCAGCCGCGCCCGCAGGCACGGCTGAAATCATCGCGAGGGATACAGCAAGGCTCGCCCAGATACGCATAGCTGTTAATCGAGCTTCACAACGACGACCGACTTGGCCGGCAGGCTGAGGGTAAGCTTGCTGCCCGAGATCTTGCCGCCCTTGTAGCTGACGGGCACGACGGTGGCGGGCACGCCCATTTCGTTGCGTGCGTCCATCTTCGGTGCGGTCAGGACCTCGCCCGAGACCTTGGTGGCTTTCAGGCTGCCGAGATCGACCGTCAGCTTGACGTCATCGTCCGGGTTCATGTTGGCCAGGCCGATATAGGTTTTGCCATCCTTGCCCTTGGCGGCCGATGCGTTGATTGCCGGGATGGTCTTACCGCCCGAGGTGAGCGTCGGCGAGGTCACATCCAGCGGCAGCGATGTCGAGTCCTGGAAGGGCACGTACATCTTGAACGCGTAGTAGGTCGGCGTCAGCAGGATCTTGTCGTCCTTGGTCAGGATCATGGCCTGAAGGACGTTGATCGTCTGGGCGATGGCCGTCATCTTCACACGGTCAGCGTGCTTGTGGAAAATGTTGAAGTTGGCCGCAGCCAGGACGCCGTCACGCAGCGTGTTCAACTGATAGAGGTGGCCAGGATTTGTGCCCGGCTCCACGTCATACCACGTGCCCCATTCATCGACATAAAGCGCGACCTTGCCTTCGGGATCATACTTGTCCATCACCGCATCGTGCTTGACGATGAAGTCATCCATGCGCAGGGTCTGGGCAAAGGTATCGACCCAGGCCTGCTTGTCGAAGTTGATCGACGCGCCTTTTTTACCCCAGTCTCCGGTCGGCAGGGTGTAATAGTGGAGCGCCAGTCCTTCCATGCGGTTCGGGCCGATGTTCTTCATCACCACTTCGGTCCAGTTTTCGTCACCGCCGCTGGGCCCAACGGCGATACGGGCGGCGGGATTATCCGCGTTCTTGTGGAAGAAGGGGACATATTGGCGGTACACGTCCGAGTAATATTCCGGACGCATTTCGCCGCCGCAGCCCCAGGTCTCGTTACCGATGCCGATTACCGGCACCTTGAACGGCTTGTCACGGCCATTCTTGCGGCGCTCCTGGGCCAGGGTGTCTTCGCCCGGCGAAGTCATGTATTCGATCCATTCGCGCATTTCTGTCGGGTTGCCCGAGCCCATGTTGATGTTGACATAGGCATCAGCGCCGACCTGCTCGGCGAAGTCGAAGAACTCATGCGTACCGAAGTGGTTGCTCTCGGGCGAACCGCCCCACCAGTTGTTCTTGCGCGACGGACGCTGGTCGCGCGGGCCGATGCCGTCACGCCAGTGATATTCGTCGGCGAAACAGCCGCCGGGCCAGCGGATCAGCGGAACCTTGATCTCTTTCAGTGCATTGACGACGTCGGTGCGGATACCGCGGACGTTCGGGATCTTGGAATTCTCCCCAACCCATACGCCTTCGTAGATGCCGGCGCCCAGGTGTTCGGAGAACTGGCCATAGACGTAGCGGCTGATCTGGGGACCAGGCTGGTCGGCCTTGAGTGTAGCTTCAGCTGTGAGGGTGGCGGCAGATGCAGATGCGGCAAGCATCAAGGCCGAAACCGCGGCGGCGGTCAGCGTCTTAAGCATGTAAACTCCCTTATATATTTGTCGGACATTTAATCTTTAAGATATTTAGCCCCGGCTGTCTCCACAATTTCGCCATTAATCGCCAGGTTTTCTATAGCCGCCAGTCCCCACTGTGCCGTGGAGTTGGTCGAAATACTAACGTCTTCAACGGTTTCGTGCAGGGCATTCGGCCCTTTGACCGTCTGCGTGGTGAACTCCGTGCTGGCTCGGCCGCGCCAGCCATCGAGGAATTCCTCCCAGGCGCGCGCGGCCAGTTTGGGATCCTTCAGCTCGCGCGCCGCATAAGCCGTGAAGCGCGAATGGGCGTCGCGCAGGTTCCGGCCGCCGGGGGGCCGGCCCAGGCGCGCCCGCAACTCGGCTTCGGGGGCATTATAGTATTTGCAGTAGTCGATCCACACAGCCTTGTAGGCCGGGACGTCGATCAGTTTCAGCAGTTCCATATGGATTTCGAAGACGCCGAAGACGCCGTTGAGGTGCGACAGGCTGATCTTGTCGCCCGGATCGATGAAGGTGCCGGTCTTGACGTCGAAAGGCGCCCCGCCGGTGAACCAGCCGTTCTTCATTTTCGAAATAGAGCGCATCCCGTTGGCGATACGGTCGCGCCATTTGGCGTCGCCCGTCCGCTCCCACTCCGTCAGCCAGGCGGCGGTGAACGAGCCCCAATCGGTGCCGAAGCTGCAATGCGGCGTCAGCTTCATCTTTTCCGGGTCCTGCGGTGCGACGCGTCCGGTCTTGCGTGCGACATCGACGCGGGTCAGGGCGTCGTCGGAATAGGCCAGGACACGCATCAGGTCGCCGCAGCGCTCATCGGCGGCCAGGTAATAGTAATAGCGGCGGAAGGCGGCCTGGCTGACGCGCGCCTGCTTCGACGAATCGCTGAAATGCTGGACGCCGTGGCGCGTTCCGTAACCGCGATAGGGACCGATGTGGTAGACATCGACCTCGCCGGTGTGGCGTGTCATGGCTTCGGCGAGGCGGAAGACATCGGCGCGGCCAGAACGCAGGTAAGCCATCCAGAACATCATGTCCGTCGACAGTTCGGAATTGTCCCAGGCAAAGCCACCGATGTCGTAGCGCCAGACGTGGCGGTCGCTGTCATAAGTATGCATGACGTCGCCATAGTCCCAGAAACCGTACCAGCGGTGCAGGTCGACCTGCGCGATGTAGTAGTCGAGCAGATGGGTCAGTTTCCTTTCGATCGCGGCTTTCACCGGCGTCGAGGTGTCGGGCAGGCTCCATTCGCCGAAAACGCCGGCAGTATGCAGGCGTTCGGGAGATACGGTCATGAACGGGCTTTGCGAGACATTGCGCGCCATGGCGGCGAAGCGGTCTCGCGATGGCGTGGTATCGAGCGCCCAGAGCGTGAACTCGGTCGTACGGGCGATGCCGTAGGATTGATCCCAGCCGGGTTCATAATCTTCATAGGTGATGTCCAACCCTTCATTCTGGGCGGCGTAAGATTCCATACCCCAGACCGGGCGGAATGGGCGGATGTCCATGGCCGGCGCATCCGGCGACCACATCCAGGCGGTGACCGAGGCTTCGTCATTCGCCGCGCCCCGGATATCGAGCCGCGACGGGCAGCGCTGCCAGAAGTCCTTCATGCCCAAGGCAACGCCGCCCCCTGCCCCGCCCACGTAAGCAAGGCCGGTGGCGCGGTTGTCGCCGGCGGCCGGGACCCAGGCGTGACCTTCCAGGGTGCGCTTGCGGATGGCGTAACCATCGGCCGTCGTCTGCGATAGGGTAAAGTCGCTCCAGGTCGGAATCCACTTCAGCCCTTTGGTGACCTGGGGGCTTATGTCGGCGGCGTTGACGAAGCGCCCGGCGATCTGGTTGTCCTTGGCGGTCTTGCCTGCGTCGCGGCGCAGGCCGGTCAGCGATCGCACCGCCTCGCCCCATACGCCGTCGTCCTTGCCGGAGAAGCGGACATGGCGGTTATGCATCTCATCGCGCATCGGCACGCCAGCGCGGACCGACAGACCGCGGATGAAGTCCCTTTGCGGGTCGCCGTCGAAGATGAAGCTGTGGACGATGCGAACCGATGCGGCGCCGGCATAGAAGTAGAGGCGTACGCTGAACGGCAACCAGTCTCTGCCATTGCCGGAATAGACACCATCGAGTTTGACGACTGTGCGCACCGGTCCTTTTTGTTCCAACGCCGCCGTCCTGGTCATGCCTTCATAGGCGGTCTGCGTGAGGCTCGGCTTGTCTTCCAGCGAGGCGCCATCCTGGGCCAGGGCACCAAGTGTCACCGCCCCCATGACCTCCTTTCCGGCACGCGTGGCGCCAGAGATCAAAGCCTTGCCAGCTTTCGGTACGGTCCAGGCGATATCGCCGGAAGTGATGATAAGGGCGTCGCTGTCTTCGCTGATGCTCAGCGGCGTTTTCGACACGGCCGGTTTGCCAGCGGCTAAGGAATAGGATTTCGCGGGCATTTCGGTCGCGGCCACGGCATGAGCCGACCATTTGAGCGAGCCGTCCGGCCACGTCGCCAGCGGCCAAGACTGGACGGCCAGATCGCCGAGCGCAAAGCTGGTATTGGCCTTGACCGCGGCTTGCGGCCACGGCACGCCGAAGGTGACGCCATCGGTATGGGCAGGCGCTTCGCCATCCAGCCAGACGGTTTGCGTGGCAGGTATGGAAGCAGTTGTCTTAGCCGCATTTGCGGTCGCTGTCGCGGTCAATACGCCGAGCGCCGAGCCTGCCGCCAGAATGCTCCGGCGAGTCGCGTTGATGGTGGACGTCATGGATTTTCGCCTCCCTGAACCTGATACACTTTGAACGCGGACGCAGTCTGAACCCGGCGCGAAAAGTTTTCAACTTTAATCAATCCCGGCCAACTTCAATCATGATTTCGTAACAAAAACCGCCGCCCGGTGCTCCGGACGGCGGCTTGTTCATGCCAGCACTGAAGTTTAGTAGCGGAAGGTCACACCGGTGGTAATCCGGTAACCTGGCCACGTATTCGACAGGATGCTCTGCGTTCCATCTTCAAAAGTAGCGAACTCACCCTGCGACTTGATAATCAGCTCATTGTTCACGTTGCGGGCTTCGAAGAAGCCTTCAATATTCTCATTGAGCTTATGAGTGATCTTGAAGTCGATATAGGTCGTCTTCTCCGTGAAGTTAGGCGAACCCGGGTTGTACGGAAGAATTGTCGTACGACCACCCGCTGGGTTCGGGTAATTATTGACCGTATTGGCGCCGTTGGCGGAAATATGATCGAGCACCTGATCGCGCCCTTGAATGGCGAGACGCGCGGTGGTCGTGCCGTCGTCATACCAGATGGACGCATTGTAGTAGTAGGATGGTTCATTCTGCGGTGGCAGCGGGGCACCCGTCAGCAGATCGTACCAACCGTCCGCAGTCAGCGAGGATTCGATCTTGGCATAGTTGCCGTCGAAACCCAGATATTTGAAGCGCCATGGCAGGAACGTGAAGGCCATCTTGGTCGAAGCTTCGATACCCTTTCGGGTCAGACCACCGCCATTGACCCATTGCGGAAACTGGAAGTCGATATCTTCCAAAGACGCTCCCGTAAGCGGGTCGACAGCACCAGTACCTTCCAGAATCTTGCTGGTCGTGGTCCGCGTAATTGGCGTACCGCGAACAATTTTGTTCTTGAAGTAGGCCAGCGAGAACATGGTATCGCGGTTGGGGTAGAATTCCAGGCTATAATTCTGGTTTAGTGACTGGAACGGCTGGAGCGCAGGATTACCGACAGTGCCACAGTCATTGGTCACGCCATTATCGACATCCCGTTCGTCATAAGTACAGGTACCGGACGGCAGCAAACGGTTCAGCGGCGGACGGGCAATCACTTCCCCCCAGTTGTAGCGGCCGACCAGCTTGTCGTTGAAGCCCCAGAGGTTGAGGTTCAGGCTGGGGGTCCAATCCTGGGTCACAGCCTCCATGGCAACTTGCTTGGTGACGCTGGCCGAAACCGTACCACCGACCGCGTTAGGCGCAGCGGCGTTGAAGGCCGACGTCTTTCGGATAGCGGTAAAGGTCATAAAACCGTTACCCTTGGTTTGCGTTTCGACAAAGCGATAGCCGCCGTTACCGTCAAAGCGCATGGAGAAGGGCAGGTCGAGTTCCCAGTCGATCATCAGGTAGGCAGCCGAGTTCCGCTCCCATGCGTAGGAGAACGGCATCACATATTCCTTACCGTCATTGGCCGTACAAACCTTCAGACAGTCAAAATTGTATTTGCCGAGCGGATCACCACCGGCCGCATATATCCCGGTAGCCGAAGTTTCAGACAGCAGATCGTAGAATTTCTTTACGTCGATTTGCGTCCAACCATCAAAGAGATTTCCGCGGTCAGGATAGCTATTGTAGAACTGATCCCAGGGCTCAACCAGAACCTGGCCGATGATGTTTGTCAGATCAGCCTGCTTCAGGGTGAAAAGGCCTTCTTGATTGTTGGCCAGGTCGTTGAACGGTACATAACCGTAGTTACAAGATTCGGCGCCAGCCGGTGCTGCGGTGCCAGTCAGACCGTAGCGCGTGTCGTCGCAGGCGCGAACCTGACCACGGAAGGTCGAGTCCGGGACGACAACAGGGTTGACATAGCCCGGCTGTCCATAGGGAATGGCCGCGCCGGTAGTGGTGTTACGGTTGATCGCAGGAGAGACGGTCAGCGAGCCGCCGCCCCAGCCCTTCTGGTCGAACTCGCGGATATTGAAGCCGGCATAGACCTTGGTGAAGAACGGCAAGACATCCGAGACATCATAGTCGGCGTCAAAGCGGACGGTCGTTTCGTTGGTTTCCTGCAGACGTGGTGAATACTGAATGCCAATGGTCGGGCTGACCCAAGGGCGCTGCGCAACGGTATAGGCGTTGACTGCATTGGGATTCATGCCGCTGGACGTACCGTTCGCAACCGCCCCACCTGCCGGAACGGCGGTTTGACCGACTGTCTGTGCACGCATGATCGTGTAGAGCGCCGGATCGGTATCGTCATAGGCGACGGAAGGCGTAATGTTCCAAAGGCCGGATTCCGTGATTTCGAAATCCGCCGGGCCATAGCTGTAGGACAGTCCCATGCGGCGGTCGTAACGGCTGTAATCCGTATGGCCCCTGCCGATGATAAAGTCGATATTCAGCTTTTCGCCGTTATAATTCCCGCCTGTAGACAGCGTATAGGTCTTCCAGTCGTTGGTATTTTGTATCTGGTCCATGCCCGCGACACCATCGGAAATGGTGAACTTGGTCAGGTGGTGGCTGCCATCCACCTCAACGCTGGCTGGATCGATGTTGGCAACAATGCCGCGAACATAGCGGCTGGATTCATTGGTGCCGCTGGCCAGAACAGAGCCCTGGCTGACGCCGTCATAGAGGTAGTAACCCGAACCTGGGACCGCGGAACGTTGACGTGGGAAGGTTGTGGTGTCCGTATACGTACGCCCATTGTAGGTCGGCGTCGTGACGTTCAGGGTGTTAATGTTCACCGTCCCACGCGTATAGGTCAGTTGGTGATTGTCAACGTTGCGGCGGCTGTAGGCAACCTTGCCGAAGATCGTGAAATTATCCGTCAACCGGTAATCGGCGCGCAGATCCAGCGCGGTCCGATGCTCGACGTCGCGCTTGACGAGATAGCGCTGCAGTGACGGCGTATAGTCGTTCCACTGGTTCAGGCAGGTTTGCAGTTCCTGAGTACGTTGCGCAGCAGTTGTGTTGTTGCCATCGATCGCCGGGAACCAGGCATAGCAGTCTGCTTTGGTTTGCGCGGCCTGGGATGCGGCGGCCAACGTCTTTGGCGTCTTGGCCTGGCCCGAGAGCGGACCACTCGTGAAGGCCGAGCTGTTGGCAAACGCATTGTCGACCGTGCCATCGTTAAAAAGCGCCGGGTCCAGCGAATAGGTCTTTTCCGGTGAGTTGTCGAAATCGATCAGGCGAAAGTGGCCGGCATTGGCGCTGGTCGCATTTTCGGTGACGTGCGCATCGTTCTGGACGGTCGACTGCGAGTAGTTCACCAGAACGCCCAGCCGGTCATTCATGAACTTGCGTGCACCGATAAAGTTGAAGCTCGGCGTCCACTTTTCATTGACCGAACTCATCGATTCGCGAACGGCCAAAGAGAAATAGGGCTTCTTGAAATCCAGGCCTGTGCGCGTCTTGATGACGATCGAGCCACCCAGACCGCCTTCGGTCATAGCCGCCGTCGAGCCTTTGACAACGTCAACACTCTTGATCATGTCGGCGGGGAATTCACGGAAGTCCTTGTTACGGCCACTGCCGCCTGCCCACAGACCACCGGTGGTCGAGTTTTCCAGAACGCCAAGTCCGTCGATTTCGACATTGGTCACATCCGAATTTGCGCCGCGCACAGTGACGCTGGTGCCCTCGTTGAACTCGCCGCGGTCCAGCGCCACGCCGGCGATACGCGAAATGGCTTCACCGATGTTCGAGTCCGGGAACTTGCCCACGTCTTCGGCCACGATCGAATCGGTCGCCGTCTTGGCGCGCTTCTTACGATCAATCGACGAACGCTGCGATGCGCGCGTACCGACGATAACGACCGCGTCGTCTTCGACGGCCGCCGGCGCAGGTGCGGCATCCTGAGCATAGGACATGGCCGGAAAGGCCACAAGGCTAAGCGCGATAAGGGCGGTCGTGCCCTGCAGCTGCTTTGCAAACAAACTTTTCTTGGAACCCCTGATCACTTGATAATCCTCCTGAAGCGGCCTTAAGGCCTTATTTCTGGTTTGCCAGCCGTTCCCTAGCTCCCGCCCGATTGTCATGTAAGAACGCATCGCGGACAGGAGTCTAAGGTACCTTGTGGACTTTAGTGATTATGCTTGCGTGATTGATAATGACAAGTCAATCAAAAGCGTGACTTTTTGCGCATGCACATTGCACTTTTTGATCATTTCACGGCATAAACGTAGTAAAAAAATCACACAAATGACACGACTTTGCCGAATTTCGCGTAGTAGAGAGGACTAGGCGCAAACAGCCACGACCATTCCAGATAGTGAGAACAAGAGTTAACTCACTGAAAAATAATACTATATGTCAAAATAGGAACTTTCCGCCCGGCGTTGGCCACCCTCTGCCAATTGTTGGACAAACGGCAACCGAGCGTTACGAGATTTTCAATCTTACGGGTGATCGAAATTGATTAATAACAATCACGCTGCTTTATCGACTGCCACGGCATAGGTGTGAATTGGACCATGCATGTTCGACCGGAAGATCAGCCACTTGCCGTCCGGCGTGAACTGCAGGTTGGGTTCGGTGCGATAATCATGGGTCTTCATGTTGACGAGCTTTTCCGCGCGCAGGACGCCGGGACGGATGAGATCAGCGGCATTGGGCGCCGACACGCCCAGGTCTTCGATGATTTCCGGACGGAAGAGGTATATCCACTTCCCATTCTTTGCCTTGGCGACCATTTCCTCGTCGCCGCCATCGCCGGCATAGAGCTTGCCGTCCCGGCTGATCTGGAAGTGGACCGACCATTCATCGCGCTCCATATGGTACCAAATGCGCTTGTGGGTCTTGAGATCGTAGGTCGCCAGCCAGAAGTCTTCGCCGCGCGGGGTCTGGAGATCGTAGAGCACCTGCTGGCCGTCAAAGCTGAAAAACTCGTGGCCGGCGATTTCCATATTCATAGTGCGCTTGTGGACGTTCTGCTTCTGCGAGCCATCGATACGGATCGTCCAGATGCGGTCGACACTGTGCCATGGACCTTCGTGACAATACATCAGCTGATGTGGATCGGCCGGGGAGAACTGAACGTGGTTCAGCCAATCGGTCGAGGCCGTTACCACCTTTCGCTCGCCGGTCTTGATGTCGAGCGTAAATATTTCCATCGGGATGTTCTGCGCCAGGCGGTCGGCCATGCGGACCTCCTTGGCGGCAGCAAAGCTCAGCGGCTTACCGTCGGGCCCCACCGCATTATAGCCGCCATCGGTGCCGGCGACCTTCGCTCCCGGCTGAAGGTCATAATGCCGTTCGGCCCAGGTCCCGGCCAACAGGGTATCGTCTGAATTGACTGTGGTGATCGCACCCTTGATATTCCTGGCGATAACAGTGACCTTGCCCGTACTCATATCGACAGCGGCAATCTCTTGCCCCGACGGCTTGCCATCCGCGCCCATCCCGAACTTGCGAGCATAAAGGATGGGTTTCGTACGCGACACCATCAAGGTCCGCCACGCCCTGCCCGGCACCAGGACCATGCTCTTCCAGGTGGCGAGATCGACCTTCACAATACCGGACGGCGCATCGTAAACCATCCACCGGCCGTCGCCGGTGAAGGCATTGTCATGGAAATAGAGCGACTTGGAATCACCTTCGTCAGAAATGCGGATAATGCGGTGGCCCGTGTCGGGGTCGATCCAGTCCTTGGGCAGCGGTTTGGTCCCCTCGGCGGCCATGGCGGGGGTTGCGGCGACAGCCGTAAAGGCAGCGGCGCTCATAAGAAACTCGCGTTTGTTCATGGGTATTTCCTCGCTGCCCAGGTCTGTGCACTGGCCTTGCCAGCAACTTACGACAGGCAGCAACAAAATCAATCATGTTGGCGCATTATTGATCAATCAAGCTTACGGACTTCCAGATCGGAGTAGGCGGCGATCAGAGGCGCCATCTGCCGGAAGCCTATACTGCCCTGCCCCGCCGCGGCCGCGTCATCCGCCTTGGCGTCCCAAGCCACAACGGGAAGATCGTTGATCAGGAAGCGCACACCGCGCGGTGATTTGCGGACGCGGAGACGATAGGGTGGCGTGGCATCTTCGACGTCGGGCAGCGGATCGGGGCCCTGCGCCAACAGCTCGAACCCAGGCGCACGGCGCAGGTTGGAGAGATGGAAGGCCCGTTCTTCCGGCCAGCGCCGGCGAAAATAGGCGATCTGGAGCGCCGATACGTCCGACTGCGTATACTGGTCGTAGATACCGGCGCGTAGCCTCAGGCGCTTGTCGAGCACATGGACGTCACCGCCTCCGGGCAGCAGTCCGCGCGCCGCGAAGAACAGGATGCACAGGCCCGGCTCTTCGATTGGCCAGAAGTTCCAGCTGATTTCGACATTGTCCGGAAAGACTTCAGGGCACCAGAAGACAAAGTTGGACGCCTGCCCCTGATCGGCCGACAGCTTGTTGCGCATGCGCATGCGGCCGAGGTCGAAATCGATGAGCGCCTCGCCTTCGAGTTTGAAATCCGCAATGTCGGCGGAGGTGGCCAGAGGGTTGCGATAGATGACATCGCCAGCCGCGCGTGTGGGTAAGGCGGCTGTGACGCCTGCGCCAACCGTGATAGCCAAAAGGTTGCGTCGATTGAATTCAGTCATGTGGCTCCAGCCTCGGTCCCCTCGGGCCGTTTACGGAGAAAGGACTAGGGTGAGGGGCAACAGACAGTCGCGCCAGCCCAGCCAGCGCAATGCCCCTCATCCGGACGAGTACTCGACCACCTTCTCCCCGTATTGCCTGCCGGCGAGGCCAGGGAGAAATACTAAACGATCCCGCCGCCCAGGTTTGGATTGAACACCCGCGTCTCGGCTTTGAGCGCGCGATATGATGATGCACGATAACAGGCAATCGGATCAATCGCCCCGCCCTTGCGCATCCGCGCCGTCGCCAGAGCCGGACGGACATCGGTCTCGAACGCCAGGCGCAGACAGTTATGCGCCATGATGACGTCATTGTCGGCCTGGTAGCCCTTCAGTGCCTCGCGGTCGACGATCAGCGCCTTGACATAGGCGCCGGCTATCGCCCGCGCTGAGTTCAACAGGCTTTCGATCGGATCGGTGACGTTGTGCGACTGATCCATCATATAGGACGGATTGTAATTACCCTTGGCACGGCGCTCGGCCGAAACCAGTTCATTGAACACCAGGAAGAGCTGGAACGGATTGATCGAGCCCGTATCAAGATCATCGTCACCGTATTTCGAGTCATTGAAGTGGAAGCCACCCAACTTGCCGAACTGGGCCAGGCGCGCCACGATCATCTCGATATTCACATTCGGCCCGTGATGACCAAGATCGACCAGGCACTGCGCCTTGTCACCCAGCGCCTGGGCGCATAGAATGCTGGTGCCCCAGTCCTGAACCACGGTGGAATAGAGCGCCGGTTCGAACATCTTGTGCTCGATCAAGAGCCGCCAATCAGCCGGCAATTCGCTGTAGATCGCGCGCAAGGATTCGAGATAGCGTTCCAGTGTATCGGTAAATTCGCACTGCCCGGGGAAGTTCGAACCATCGCCGATCCACACGGTCAGCGCCTTCGATCCGAGTTGGCGACCGATATCGATGCATTGCAGGTTATGGTCGATCGCCTGCTGGCGCGTCTGGGGATTGGCGTGGCTGAGCGAGCCGAACTTGTAGGAGCGCTTCTGGCCCGCCTGATCCTGGAAGGTGTTGGAATTGATGGCGTCGAAGCCCATGCCGTGCGCTTCGCCAAACTGGCGCAGCGCCACATAGTCGTCGGTCGTATCCCACGGAAAGTGCAACGAAACGCGCGGTGTCAGGCCGGTCAACTGCTGGACGACTGAACAGTCCTCGATCTTCTCGTAAACGTCGTTGGGCTCGCCGGCCAGAGGAAAACGGGCAAAACGCGTACCGCCAGACGTCATGCCCCAGCTGGGCAGGCCGACTTCGAGAGCCATAAGCTTCTGAACAATGTCTTCGATATCGATGCCGGAACGCGCCAGCCGTGCCGCCAGGGCGTCGTAATCCGCCAGGTGCGCGTCCATCAGGCGCGCATTGTCCTTGTCGATCACGTCTTGCGGAATACTCAGTGCGGTCTGGTCGATGGCCACATAGCCCATCTGCCCTGCTCCCTTACATGCCCTATTGGTCTCTTGTGGACCCTTAAGGTCATACATGGCCATGGCTTATGGCTTTAGTCAAATCACCAAAGGTTTAGCTCACTTGGCTTTCGGCCGGATTTTTTCATTGAGAAGCTTAAGCTTGGCGTCGACCATGATGCTGTTGGGATCATGGCCGGTCCGCGGTAACAGGATAAACGCCTTGTCCGGGGCGTTCAGGCTGTCGAAGTAGCGGCGCGAGACTTCAGGCACAGTCAGGTAATCTTCCTCGCCCTGCAGCAGATAGACCGGCACGTCGAACCTGGTGCCAAGCGCGGGCAGGTCGATCTTCGAGAACATGCCGTCGCCCTTGTAACCGACGAACTGGATGTAAGAATAGTCTTCGCCAGCCGTATAGTCCGCCTCGGCCTGCGGCGTCGCATATTCCGGCGCCGGTTGCCACCAGACTTTCGGCGCCGGATCGGTCGCGGCGTTTTCATACTTGCGGTCGATGCGACGCATGATGCCGAAGCTGCGCGGATCGGTCCACGGCGGCGCCCCGATCTTTTCCAGCTTGTCCATGCTGTCCTGATCCTGCGCCTTGCGCGCCTTGTCGAACAGCAGCGCGTAGGTCGCTGGAGGATTGTCGCGATAGCTGACCATCTGCGACCAGCCGAGATAGGCGGTAAACAGCTTCGGCTCGGCCTTTATCATGTGGATCGCCAGGACCGAACTCCACGATCCGCCCAAAAGAATGACCTTTTGCTTGCCCAGGCGCTGCGTCAGGTAGCGCGCGACCTCGATGCCGTCATCGCGAATTTGCTCGATGGTAAGAGGCGTATCTTCATCCGGACGGTTCTTGCCGTAGGTCATGCCGGCGCCGCGCTGATCCCACTGGACGATCGTGTAATCCTTTTCCCAGCCGCCATAGATGGCGTCGGAAAAGACGCTCATCGGATTGCCCGGCCCACCGTGCGTGATGAAGACGACCGGATTGGAACATTTGTCGCCCTTGATCGTCACCCATTGAGGGATGCCGCCGATCTCGACAAAGCCTTTCTCGTCAAGCTTTTGCGTCGGCGAAGTACAGATATCCTGGACGGGCGATTGCGCAAGCGCCGGCGTCGCAAGCAGGACAAGCGCCGCAGTCAGTACACCGCCAAGGACACGGTTAGGCATGGAGCCCCCTTCGTGGAAATCAGGCGGCGGAAACTAGACTGGCCAGCCCGCACGTGCAAGGACGACTCCCACATTTCAAACAGTTACATCAGCAACTGGGATCAGCGTGTAAAGGCCGCAGCGTTGCCTGCGTCGACATTGAGGATGTTGCCGGTCGATTTGGCGGCCCCTGCCCCGGCCAGAAAGACGACCGCTTCAGCCACATCCTGCGGCAGCACCGAACGCTTCAGCAGACTGCGCAGGCGGTAAAATTCCTCAAGCTCGTCGTCCTTGAGATTATACGCGGCTGCACGCTGCTGCCGCCATTCGCCGGTCCAGATCGACGAGCCCTGCAGCACGGCGTCCGGATTGACGACATTGACCCGGATACCGTGCGGCGCGCCTTCCAGAGCCAGGACCCGGGCCAGTTGCAGTTCCGCCGCCTTGGCCGCCGAATAGGCCGCCGTATTGGCCGACGCTGCCAGGGCGTTCTTAGAGGCCACGAAGACGATCGCACCCCCTAAGGGTTTCATGAGGCGAAAGGCTTCGCGGCTCGGCAGGAAATAACCTTCGGCCAGGACGCGGAAATTGGCCTGCCACAGGTCGAGTGAGGTATCGGTAATCGCTGCCGCCGAAGCGATGCCGGCATTGGCGACCAGGACATCGATACCGCCGAACGCCAGGACACAGGCGTCGAACGAGGCACGCACGGCGGCTTCATCGGCGACGTCGTTGACAAAGGTGCGGATCAGGTCGGCGCGATGGCTGCGCGTCAGGTCGGCGCGCACCGTTTCCAGCCTGGCCTCATCGATATCGGTGAGCATGACACAACCGCCGCCGGCCAGAATTTGCTCGGCGACCGCGCGTCCGATACCTCCGGCCGCGCCCGTGATATAGGCGACCTGGCCCGCGAACGGACCGGGATTCGGCTGGCGCTTCAACTTGGCCTCTTCGAGCAGCCAGTATTCGATATCGAACATTTCCTGTTCAGCCAGCGCCTGATACCGGCCCAGTGTAACCGCGCCGCGCACGACATTGGCGGCGTTGCGGACATATTCGCCGGCAATGCGCGCCGCCGTCCGATCGGGCGCAAAAGCCAGGGCACAGGTGTCGCGGATCAGCACCACCACCGGATCGGGATCGCGCAGGACCGGGCTGTCCGTGTGACGGCAGCGCGCGTAATAGGTACGATAACGGTCGCGATAGGCTTCGACGGCATCTTTCAGATAGTCCTCACCGCCGTCGCCCAGCAAGGGTTCCGGATCAAGCACCAGCGGCCACGGCTTGGTGCGCAGGAAATGGTCCGGACAGGCTGCGCCCTTGGCCGCCTCGACCAGCAAGATGGGCGACGACAAAAAAGCCTGGATATCAGCGCCGGCGATAAGTTCACAGACCTTGCGCCGGGAGCGGCTGAGCTCGGTGCGCAGCACTGTGATCGCCTTCAAAACCAATGCCTGGTCAGGGACCGCCGGCGTGATCGTAGCTGCACGGGCATTGATGGCGTCGACGGCAATACCGATAAGTTCGATACTGGTGTCATAGCAATCCCGCGCCGTATCGCCCCAGCAGAACAGACCATGCCCTTCCAGCACCAGGCCGCGCCAGTGGGGATGGGCGCGGACCGCCTCGCCGATGCGCAGGCCCAGGTCGAAGCCGGGACGCTGCCAGCCGATCCAACCGACTTCGCCCTTGTAGATCTCTTCGGTCAGCGCCTCCGATTCGACGGTCGCGGCGATAGCGACAACAGCGTCGGGATGGAGATGATCGACGTGTTTGAACGGAATAAAGGCGTGCAGTGGCGTGTCGATGCTGGCGGGACGCGGATTGAGCCCAAATGTACAATGCGGCAACAAGCCGACCATCTCATCCTCATAGGCCAGCCCACGATAGAGCCGCTCCAGCCCGTACACGCGATCGAGATAAAGTGTGGCAAACCCGTCCGCCTTCATCGAGCCGAGATCGCCGCCAGAGCCCTTGACCCACAGGACATCGACGGCTTCACCGGTCAAGGGATCGGTGCCTAAGACCTTGGCCGAGGTGTTGCCGCCACCGAAATTGGTGACCGAAAGATCCGAACCCAGAAGATTCGAGCGATAGAGCAGAAGCTCGGCCTCGTCCATGCCTTCGGCGACGGCGTCGTCCCAGCGGCTGCCCGGCTTCTCAAGGACAGCCCTGTTTAAAACTAAGCCGGCGGACTTCGGCCCGGATTCGCTCCAGCCGATCAACGCGTCCTGCGACAAGCTCATTGAATAACCCCACTGCCTATTGTAGTCTTTGAACCAACAGTCCTGATGCTTGAAAACGACGATACAGCGATTATCGAAAGTCTTCAATCATTATCGGTCAAAAACAACAGTGCTGGTTAGTCGCCATGACTCGAAGGGTCGCGGAGATGGGAAACGTCAGGGAATCGGGACAGGGCAACTGCGCTGTCTTCGATATCGGCAAGAGCTTTGCCAAGCTGAGCGTCGTCACGCCCGGTGGCGAGATTCTCGTCGACCGGCGCACGGCGACGCCGTCCCTGCGTACGCCGCTTTATGACGCCTTCGATACCAACGCCCTGTTCGACTGGCTGCTGACCCAGCTCAAGAGCCTTTCCGATTACAAGATCGACCGCATCATGCCCGTGGCGCATGGCGCCGCGTGCGCCCTGCTTGATGACAACGAAGCCCTGGTCATGCCGATCCAGGACTATGAGACCGTCATTCCTCCGGCCATGGTCGCCGCGTATGAATTGGCGCGGCCGCCGTTTTCCGAAACCCTGTCGCCGCGGCTGCCCAAGGGCATGAACCTGGGCGCGCAGCTATTTTGGCACAGCCGCCGCGATCCGGCGCAGTTTGCACGCGTCCGCTGGATCCTACCCTATGCGCAGTATTGGACGTGGCGCCTGAGCGGCGCTCTGGTCAGCGAGGTCAGCACGCTCGGCTGCCATACGGACCTCTGGTCACCGGCGACGAACAATTTTTCCTCGCTGGCGCGCAAAGAAGGTTGGGCCGAACGTTTTCCCAAGCGACGCGGCGCGTGGGAAACGGCGGGTACGCTCAGGCCGGTTGTCGCCCGCGCCACGGGCTTGCCTGAAGGCACACGCGTCTGCGTCGGCGTCCACGACAGCAATTCGGCGCTCGCGGCGCTTTTGTCCGGCTGGCACAACGACGAACCGCCGGCCATGCTGTCGACCGGCACCTGGTTCATCGCCATGGCGCCCGACGGCCGCCTCGATACGCTCCAGGCTGATCGCGACTGCATGGGCGCGGTCGATGTCTTTGGCCGCCCTGTGCCGTGCGCCCGTTTCATGGGCGGCCGCGCCTACCAGACCATTACCGGCGGAGCGACCGAGACGGTCGACGTCGCCATGCTGGATGCGGTTATGCGTGAGTCGGCCCTGGCCTTGCCGAGCTTCCTCGAGGCCGGCGGCCCCTTCCCGCACATGCGCGGCGAAATTCGCGGCCTGCGCCACGACACACCCCAGGCGCGCGCCGCTTTGGGCATACTCTACCAAGCTCTGCTCAGCATCACCTGCCTCAGCATGATTCAGTCCGGCCGAGCCCTGGTCATCGAAGGCATGGCGGCCGGTAACCCGTTGTTGTGCCGGCTGATCGCGGCGTTGCACGACGGCCCTGTTGTCTGCACGGCTTCAGTCTCGGCGGTCACGTTGGGCGCATCGGCCCTTGCGTTCCGCGACGAAGTGCCCCTGCCGCGCCTCCGCCTGCGCCAGGTGCACCCCTTGCTGGCCGGCGAATTTCGCGCCTATCGCGATCTTTGGGTCCAGGCCTGCGGTACGCCCGTTGCCGCTTGATTGCCCGTAAGTATACGGCTATCGACAGCCGATCCGTTCCACATTATAAGATTCGATCAAGAGCAATCACATGAGAGCGTTTTCGTGTGACATTGGACGAATACAGGATAATTCATGCATCTTCAGGACCGCTGGAAGCGCATTATCGACGAACTGAGCAGCGAGCGCGTAACCTCGGTGGACGAACTGACGGAGCGGCTGGGCGTATCGCCCGCCACCATACGCCGTGACCTCAATGAACTGCACGAACTGGGACATCTGCTGCGCGTACGCGGCGGCGCCATGCGTTCCGAAGGCAAGCTGTATAGCGGTCGCGAAGAAAGGCGTTCCGAAGGCTTGCGCGGCCAGTCGAGCTTCTCCGACAGCGTCATCGCCAATGCCGGCGCCAAGCGCGCCATCGCCAAGGCGGCTTTGGACTACATCACGCCCGGTCTGACGATGATCATCGACGGCGGCACGACGACCTGGATGATGGCGTCGATGATGAATGACGAAGCCTATAATGTGCTGACGACCTCTGTGCCGATCCTGCAATGCCTGCTGGAACGCTCGCGCGTGAAAGTCACATTACCTGGTGGCGAGCTTTTCCGCGAACAGGGCATTATTCTAAACCCATATGAGGACGGCATCCTACAGCATTTCGCGGCCGCCCGCATGTTTATCGGCTGCCAGGCCTTGACCAAAAACGGCCTGATGCAGACCGACACCCTGCTGGTCCAATCCGAGCGCCGGCTGATGGAGCGCGCCTCCGAAGTCGTGGTCCTGGCCGATTCCAGCAAGATCGATGCGCCGGCGTCCTTGTCGGTATGCCCGCTGTCTCAGATCGACGTTGTGATTACGGACGACGGCATTTCGGCAGATGCCGTACGCTGGCTAAAGGCGCACGATATCGACGTCCGGATTGTAACGGCGGATCAGGCGGCGGCGGCTTAAAATTCCCTTCTCCCTGCTTGCGGGGTATAGCGCCAGCGAAAGTATAGCTTTTGCCAGCGTTGGGTGGTTCGCTCACGAACCGGATGAGGGGCATAACACTGCTTGAGCAGGCTAACAGCCCGCCGCCCCTCACCCTAGCCCTCTCCCCGCAAGGAGCGAGAGGGGACTAAGTCATGCCATATAAAACACCTGCCTCAGCGGCACAGCGACAGGCGAATTGTCCGGGTTCGTATCCATAATGTCGGCCATATAGGCCCACCACTTCTTCATCAGCGGCGTGTTCGGCAGATCGTCCATCGTGTGGTTATCCGTGCGCTTCAAAACACCAAACAGCGCAAGCGACTTTTCATCGAGGAAGATCGAATAGTCCGACACCCCGGCTTCATGCAGCAGGTCCGCGAGCTCCGGCCAAATCTCGTCATGACGGCGTTGGTACTCAGCCTCGAAGCCCGGTTTCAACTGCATGGTAAAGGCATGGATTTGCATGGGTAACCTCGGTCAGGGCAGTGTGATTGCGAAGGCGCGCGGGTCCTGCGGCTTATCGGGTGAACAGGCCGGCATGTCGGCGGCCGGAGCAACATTCAGCTCCTTGAAGCCCGTCAGGTCCTTGGCCACGTAGCAGGCGATTGTGTAGGCGCCATAGCCATTGTGGTGCGTCTTGTCGGCGCCCTTATTACCAAAAGCCAGCGGCGAGACGTCTTGCCCAAGCGCCTCATACATCCGCGTCGTCTTTTCGGTCAGGTCGATCAGCGGCACATTCAGTTGCTTCGCGACGCGGCGCACAGCCGCATCATAACCGGCATGCGTATTCTCGATCTTGCCATCCTTGAAGGCGCGCCGCGCCACCGGCGTCACCAGAACCGGCTGACCACCGCGCTGACGGACATCGGCGACAAAGGCCGACAGCCACGCCGGATAGGCGCCATCGGCAGCCGCATAGGTGCGCGGCCATTGCTTCTTTTCGTCATTGTGGCCGAACTGGATCAGGACGACGTCGCCGGCGCGCAGTTCGCTCAACAGCTTGTCCCAGCGCAGCGAGGTGACGAACGATTTCATTGTCTCGCCGCTGCGGGCGTGGTTGGCGACGGACAGTTTCGCATCCAGGAAGCGCGGCAGCATCTGGCCCCACGAGGCATAGTCGCCGCCGTTCTGGTCGGCGACCGTGCTGTCACCCGCCAGGAAAACACGGCGGGCAGTGACTGGCTGGAGTTCGAAACCCGCCAGTTCTGCCCCGGTCACCCGTAAGGTCAGTTGGTCGTCCCAATTGAAGTCCTTCTCGTCACTACCACGCAAGCCCACCTTAGGCCCCTTGGTCACGTCCTGTTCGGCCTGAATCAGATGAGGGTCGCGGACATTGACGATGACCTTGACGTTTCTCGCCTCCCCAGCCCTGAGCGCAACGGGCGCAAGCATCAGGCGCCGGTCTTCGGCCCAGATGGCCCCAGACGCGCCTGTACCACGCAGCGCCACTGTGACTTCATAATCGCCGGGTGCCGCGGGCGTCGAATTGGCCGCAGCAGTCGGAGCAGACACAACCGGGGTAACAAAGGCCGGGTCCGTGACCGTTTGCGCTGTGGCGCCACTCGCCGCCATCAAGAGTGCCGCCATCGCGACCTTAGATTTTTGATCAAACATGATCGATTCAAGGGCCTTTATCTGCGCAAATCGCGATATTTGTGATTGATATTGATATTTTCCATTGATATCCCACACTGTCAATGTCAAATTCAATTAACGAAATCAGGTGAGGCAGGGATGAAAGTGAAACGTCTGGACTGTGCACGCGCGGGACTTGTGACCCTGGCGGCGGCCCTGTGCCTGACGGCAACACCAGCCCTCACACAAAGCCCACAGGACGGTACGCAGAGTGGCGATGCCTTCATGGATACGCTGGGTCTGACCAACCAGCAGAAGGCCGGCGCGGCGGTACCGGGCGGCCGCATCCCGGTGACATCGAACAAGGGTGAGACAACCTACCTGATGTCGGCCTTCAACGCGACGTCGCAAAACTCGCTCAGCCTGTTCACCTCGAATGACGGTGCGACCTTCACGACGCTGGCGGTCGAAACCTATAAGCCGGCCAAGGGTCTGCTGCGCGATCCCTCGATCCTGCGCGCCAGCGACGGACAATACTATATAGTCTATACAACCGGCTGGGACGGCCAGACCTTCGGCATCGCCCGCAGCAAGGATTTGCGATCGTGGGCACATGTGAAGGATGTCACGATTGACCTGCCGGGCCTGACGAATGTGTGGGCACCGGAATGGTTCCGCGATACCGACGGCAAGGTCCATATCGTCGTTTCGCTGTCGAAGGGCGGCACCAAGGGGCCGTTCGCGCCGCATGTGCTGACAGCGACCGATAACACCCTAACCAGCTTCACGGCCGCGCAGCCGATGCAGGGCTTAGAGAACAACCACATCGACACCTTTACGATCAAGGACGGCGACAAATACGTCGCCATTACCAAGAACGAGACCGACAAGACGCTGGAGCTGGCGACGGCGATGTCCCTGACCGGTCCATGGACGATCGAGAAGACCGGCAACTGGGCCGGCTGGGGTGACTGGATCGAAGGCCCGGCGCTGACGCCGATCAAAAAGGACGGTAAGGACGGGTGGCGCATCTATTTCGATGAGTACCGCTCGAAAGACTATTGGTACTCCGACAGCTTCGATGGCTTGAAGACCTGGACGCCGAAACAAAAGTTGGGCGGTGTCTCGGGTGCCGTACGCCACTTCACCGTCATCAGCGAGCCGACCGCGCGCATCGATCAGATCGTCGCGCCCAAGCCCGGCAAACAGATCACTTGGGACAAATATTCGCTGAAGGTCGATGGCGAGCGCGTCATCGTCTGGTCGGGCGAAATCCACCCCTTCCGCCTGCCCTCGCCGTCACTGTGGCGCGACCTGCTGCAAAAGCTGAAAGCCACCGGTTATAACGGCGTTGGCCTCTATTTCGACTGGGGCTACCACACCTCGGAAAAGGGCTCATACGACTTCACCGGCATCCGCGACATGGAACGCGCGATCAAGATGGCCGAAGAAGAAGGCCTCTATATCATCGTTCGTTCGGGCCCGTACGTGAACGCCGAACTGACGCGCGGCGGCTTCCCCGGCTGGCTAAACCGTCAGCCGGAACTGGCGCGCACCGACCACCCGGACTATATCGCCGCCGTCGATGAGTGGCAGACCCAGATCAACGCCATCGTCGCCCGTCACCAACTGACCGAAGGCAATGGCAACGTCATCGCCTTCCAGCTGGAGAACGAGCTGGGCGACACCTCTGATGCCCGCAAGCGCTATATGCAGTACCTGGCCGACAAGGCCCGCGCGGATGGCATTACCGTGCCGCTGTTCCACAACTCGGCTGGCCGCCTGCCTAATTGGACGCCGCCGGAATCGACCGCGCCGTGGGCGGTACCAGGGCCGACCGATCTCTATGCTTTCGATGGCTATCCGGGCGGAAGCTGCACCGACAAGGGCGAGGTCGGCAAGCCAAACATCGTACCCAACTGGGGTATCCATGGGGTGCCCAAACCCGCCGCCGACGGCATCACCAAGGTCGGCGCCCTGTCCTCCCCGAAAACACCGGGCTTCGCTGCCGAAATCGGCAGCGGCTGGTTCGACTACTGGGGCAGCGTTGGCACCTATGAATGCACAGCCAAGCGCATTGGCTCGGAATATCAGCGCCTGTTTTATGGCTCCAGCCTGGTCAACGGCCTGACCATCCACAACGTCTATATGGCCGCGGGCGGCACATCCTGGGGCTGGCTGCCAGCCAGCGTCGTCTTTACCTCGTATGATTACGGCTCAGGAATCACCGAAGCCCGGGCTCTGCGCCCCAAGGCCTGGCAGCTCAAGCAGATGGGCCAGTTCGCCCAGGCCGCGGCGCCGCTGATCACGCACCTCGACAAGGGGCCGGACATCGCTTCGACCAACCCGAATGTGCAACTGCTCCACAGCGTCGGCGCCGGCGGCGAGGGCCATATGGTCTTTGCGGTCCACAATCCATCGAACGCCGTGACGACCGATGATTTCGGCTTCACGCTGACGACGAAGGACGGCACCTACAAGCTGCCGCAAGCCGGAAGCTTACGCCTGGTCGGCCAGGACGCGCGCATGATGCTCGCTTCCTATGCGTTGGAACGTCAGCACCTGGTCTATTCGACCTCGGACCTGCAAACCCACCTGCAGCAGGGTAATCGCGACATCGCCATCTTTACCGGCCGTCCGGGCGAAGACGGCGAAACCGTGCTGCGCTACACCCAAAAACCCAAGGTCGAGATTTTGGCGGGTGCGGTTACGACCGTCTATGACAAGAAAACTGGCGACCTGCGCCTGAACTATAAGCAGGATGGCCTGATCCGCCTGCGCATCTCCGGCGGCGGCAAGCCCGACCTGCTGCTCTTCCTCGGCGACGATGCCGCCGGCCAGCAGTTCTGGCAGCAAAAGACGCCGGAAGGTGCGGTCCTGCAAAAGACCGGCGCGTTGATCCGCGAAGCCGAGTTTAAGGGCACGACCCTGGCCCTGACAGGTGATACGTGGGCTGACTCACCCATCGAAATCTGGTCGCCGAAGGCTTTTACGGCTTTGACCTTCAACGATCAGGCACTGACATTCACGGCCAATAAGGACGGTAGCTTCACCACAGCGCCCGCACCCGGCCCCGACGCGGTCACCGTCCCCGACCTGATGCAGATTGAATGGCTGCGCCGCGCCGACTCGCCCGAGGCCAGGCCGGACTTCGACGACACCGACTGGCGCAAGGCTGACCTGACGACCACCACCGCGACCAAGAATACTGCCCCGCCGGCCGGTGAACCCGTGCTCGACATGAGTCAATACGGCTTCCACCATGGCGACGTCTGGTATCGCGGCCGCTTCGAGATCAAGGCCGGCGAGAAAAACGCCCATGCGATGCCGCAGACGCTCGACGTCCACTATGGCGGCGGCGGATCGGGCATTCTTCAGGCCTGGCTCGACGGCCAGTTTATCGGCCAGTCGGAAGTGCCCTCCGGCAAGCCGCGCCCAGAAACGACGGCCAAGGCGCAGTTTGCCCTCCCTGCCGATCTCAAGCCCGGCCCACACGTCCTGTCGGTCATGGTGCGCAACAATTCGCACAACTGGGACCTGGCCGCCGACGACGAGCATAAAGAAGCGCGAGGCCTGATCAGCGCCATCCTCTCAGGCTCACCCGCCGCCAACTCGGTGGCCAAGACACCGATTACCTGGAAGATCCAGGGCAATAAGGGCGGCGAGCGCATCGCCGACCTGGTGCGCGGGCCGATGAATAATGGCGGCCTCTATGGCGAGCGCCAGGGCTGGCACCTGCCCTACGGGTCAAAGCCCGACACTACCGGCTGGGCGCCGGCCAGGCCGACCGATGCTCCGCTAGCCCCGGGCACCTATTGGCTGAAGGCCGAACTGCCGCTCGACCTGCCCAGGGGCCACGACATCCAGTTGGGCCTGCAATTTGGCGATCCGTCAAAGCCCGAAGAAAACGCAAAAATGGTGGCGCCAAAGATGCGCGCCCTTATCTTCGTAAATGGCTGGAACATGGGCAACTTCATTTCGCACATCGGTCCTCAGCGCACCTTCGTGCTGCCGGCCGGCATCCTTAATCCCAATGGCAAGAACACGATTGCGCTCGCCATCACCTCGGACGGCAAGCCCGAAAACGCGCTTGAGCCGATCAGACTCGTGGTCATGAACGCCGTGCGTGGCGGCGTACCGCTCGAAATCGTGCCCTCGCCATCAAACATGCAACGCTAATCCTGCTTGAGTAACCTCATGAACGTCCCATTCCCCAAGACGCAGATGAACAACCAGATCCTCACCCCGCCCCATCCGGACCGCATCCATCCGTTGCTGCGTCACCAAACGGCAAATCTGGGCGCCGATCGCAACGACATCCTCGATGCCTCGCACCGCCTGATCGACAACCTGGTCAATATTCGCGACGAAAGCGGCCAGTTCCTGCTGCGCCTCGAAGACGGCCGGGTGATCGATACCAAGAGCTGGCATGGCTTCGAATGGACCCACGGCGTCGGCCTTTATGGCATGTACAAGGTGTGGGAGATGACCGGCGACCAGGCGACCTGGGATATCATGGTCAACTGGTTCGAGGACCGTTTTCGCGAAGGCATGCCGTCGCGCAACATCAATACGGTCGCGCCCTTCCTGACGCTGGCCTACCTCTATGACCGCACCGGCGACCGCCGCTATCTGCCCTATCTCGATGTCTGGGCCGAATGGGTAATGAACGACCTGCCGCGTACCGAAGAAGGCGGCTTCCAGCACATCGTCTACAACTCGGTGAATAACCAGCAGCTCTGGGACGACACGCTGATGATGTCGGTCATGCCGCTGGCCAAGATTGGCCTGCTGCTCAACCGCCCGCACTATGTCGAAGAAGCCAAACGCCAGTTCCTGATTCACATCAAATACCTGACCTGCCGCAAAACAGGCCTGTGGTTTCATGGCTGGACCTTCGATGGCCGCCATAACTTCGCCAACGCTCTGTGGGGCCGCGGCAATTCGTGGGTGACGATCGTTATTCCAGAATTTATCGAGCTGCTGGACCTGCCGAAGGACGACGCCGTGCGTCAGTTCCTGATCGACACGCTGGAAGCCCAGGTTGCGGCCCTGGCGAAGGTTCAGGCCCCGTCGGGCCTGTGGCGGACGATACTCGATGACGAGACATCGTATGAAGAAGCCGCGGCTTCGGCCGGCTTCGCCTATGGCATCCTGAAGGCGGTGCGCAAGGGTTACCTATCGCGCGACTACGAAGAGATCGGCCTGAAGGGCGCCCGCGCCGTGCGCGCGCACATCTCGGATGCCGGTGAACTGACCCAGGTGTCGTTCGGTACGCCGGTGTTCAACTCGATCCAGGAATACAAGGACATCCCGCTGACCAGCATGCCCTTCGGCCAGGCCATGGCGCTGCTGACCATGACGGAGTTCATGTACCGTTTCATATAGGTGCGCGGCTGAATGCCCCTCACCCTAACCCTCTCCCCGTAAACGGAGAGAGGGGACCTAAGCCAAGGGACGCGAAGCCGTCCGCACAGGGGAGTAACGCCAGTGGTGGAGCGTAAAATCAGTTGGGTCAATCACTGGGGCTGGGGCTCCGGCGACATGCTGGGGGCCGGCGCGCAAGCCGTCATCACCGGCTGGCTGTTCTACTTCTTCACGACCTTCTGCGACCTTTCGGCCGTCGAAGCGGGCATGATTCTGGGCCTGCCGCGCCTGCTGGAAGCCATCACCTGTCCACTGATCGGCTATATCTCGGACAATCTGCGTCACACCTGGATCGGTCGCAAGATCGGCCGGCGCAAGATCTTCCTGATGATCACCATCCCGCTCTTGCCATCGTTCGCACTCATCTTCGTGACGGGCCAGACCTTCTGGTACTACCTGCTGACCTTCATCTTCTTCGAATTCGTCTACACCATGTTCCTCATCCCGTGGGAAACCCTGGCTGCGGAAATGACGAAGGATTACAAACAGAAGGCCAAGTTCGCCGGCGCACGGATGATCATCGCGCAGTCATCGGCCATCCTCGCCTCTTACCTGCCCAAGCTGATTATTGACAATATGGGCGGCGAGAATTCGCCCGACACCTTCCTGATCATGGCATCCATCTTCGGCGTGTTGTTCTCGCTGGTCGTTATCCTGGTCGTGATCTTCTCGTGGGAGCGCCCCTATACCGAAGACGAGCTGGCCTATAAGGGCGAGCCCCTATCGCTAAAAACCGCCCTGCTCATCCCGTTCAAGATGTTCGGCGACCTGTTCTCGACCCTGCGCCTG